>CAMCFM010000358.1 GCA_945874095.1 Candidatus Kuenenia stuttgartensis | reverse complement strand
TGACGGCGGCTGATCGGAGGCTCGTCGATCTTCGGGTTATCGGGAGATATCATAAAACGGCCTTTTGGATCCGGAGGCTACCACAAGTGATCCGCAATTTTATTATCGGAGTTCAATGACTGAACATAAAGGGGCGGAAGTGGAATTGGTACTCTGTACTTCTGATTTTGAAGGCTGATCAAGCTAAAAATTGATCACGCTCAAGGAGGTGATTTATCATTTAGCAATCGCCTTTATCGTTTCTGGGCTTTCTTGCAAATCAAGATGTTATAGATGTTTAATATGGGACTTTAACCATTAGAAATCAGTGTGTTATGCCAATTGAAAAACAGGTTTTCCGAAATCAATCGTTGCCTATGGCTTCAACGGGACATTCTTCGAGGGCCGCAGTGCATGCAGCTACATCAGCTGGATTGTCTGGCTGAGCAAAAACGAAGCTTTTACGTGAGGTGTCGTCACGCGTGAAATTGGCGGGCGCGATCTCTCGGCAGACTTCGCAGTCGATGCAGGTTTCATCAACGTAAAAGTTTCCAGCCACATTCTTTGGCAAGATTTTCGATTTTTCGGCCATGGCTATTTCTACATTCTGTAAATGGTTCGAGGGCGATTTGAACATCGCCCTCGACATTTGGTGGATAGCCGAACGGGTCAAGAGGTCCAGTCTTAGACGACTTTGGAGTCGATCCATGTCATCAGGCCACGCAGACGCTTGCCGACTTCTTCCACCATGTGGAAGCGTTCGCGTTTACGAACGGCTTTGAAGCCAGCTTGATTGGCCTTGTTTTCAAGGATCCATTCGCGGGCGAATTGGCCGGACTGGATTTCTTTGAGGATTTTACGCATTTCAGCGCGGGTGTCTTCTGTAATGATCCGGGGACCACGTGTGTAATCGCCGTACTCAGCAGTGTTTGAGATCGAATAACGCATGTAGTTCAGGCCGCCCTGATACATGAGGTCAACGATCAGCTTGAGTTCGTGCATGCACTCGAAGTAAGCGGATTCAGGCTGATAGCCAGCTTCCACCAAGGTTTCGAAGCCCATTTTCACGAGTGCGCTGACACCACCGCAAAGCACAACTTGTTCGCCGAACAGGTCGGTTTCGGTTTCTTCTGCGAAGGTCGTACGCAGAACACCACCACGAGTTCCGCCAACACCCTTGGCATAGGCCAGAGCAAGAGCTTCACCGGCAGGTGTGCAATGCCCTTCGAGTGTGGCGATCAGGCAAGGTACGCCGCCGCCTTTAACGAATTCGGAACGGACCAGGTGGCCTGGGCCTTTTGGGGCAACCAGTGCGACATCGACACCCTTGGGTGGAACGATCTGGCTGAAGTGGATATTGAACCCGTGTGAGCAGAGCAAAACATTGCCAGGGCTCAGGTTAGGAAGAATATCCTGCTTGTAGATATCGCCTTGGACTTCGTCAGGCAGAAGAATATTGATGAGGTCGCCGGCTTTGGCGGCTTCGGCGGCTGAGACAGGCTTGAAGCCATGGCTGACGGCCAGATCATAGTTAGGGGAGCCTGGGCGTTGGCCCACGATGACGTTACAGCCGGAATCCTTCAAGTTTTGAGCTTGAGCGTGGCCTTGGCTACCATAGCCAATGATGGCGATGGTTTTGCCTTTGAGAAGCCCCAGATCGGCGTCCTGGTCGTAGTAAATCTGAGCCGGCATCTATCGTCGTCCTTCTGTCGTTTTCAGGGCCGCCAGGTGAAGACCCCGTTTTTTGTTCGGGGCATTTTATCGACTTCACTGGCGGTCAGGCGAAGTCGTTGTACGGGTCAGGAAGAATACGGATGAGCTGAAAGAATGGATGTCAGAATGAATACTGTTCCGTTTGCCTGATTAAAGGCTTGAGTGGCCTACGATTTGAGGCTTTTCAGTCAAGGACTCGTCGGTGTCCCTGGAGGAGGTTTCTTCTGGTTTGGAACCACGAATCAGGGCGATTCTGCCAGTTCTTGCCATTTCGACAATCCCATAAGGCAGAACGGCGTCGATGAAGGCCTGAATTTTCTTCTCTTGACCGGAGAGTTCGACCATTAACTCCAGAGGAGTGACATCAACGACTCTGGCGCGGAAGATTTCAAACAGACTCATCAGTTCAGGGCGATGTTCGGGGGTGGCACGAACCCTGATCAGGATCAGGTCGCGTTCCACGTGATCGAATCGTGATACGTCCTGTACGCGAACCACGGTAACAATCTTTTCCAGTTGTTTGCGAACTTGCTCAAGGACTCGGTCGTCACCTTTGACAACAACGATAATCCGAGAAAATTCGGCGGTTTCAGTTTCGCCCACAGCGAGGCTTTCAATATTGAAACCCCGAGAGGCAAACATGCCCGAAACCTGGGCCAAAACACCGGGTTGATTCTGAACGAGGGCCGAAAGCACGTGACGCATGGAAGCCCGAATCCCTTGGACCAATACAGAGACGATTCCAAAACCAGATTCGGGATAAGCCATCCAGAATCTTTGGGACACCTAGTTTAGGCTTTCAAAGGTACATATGGCAAGAGCGCATTTGTTAAGAAAGCTGCAAGTCTGGTTTGATCGTATCAATAAATCAGTGGAATCGAAGGTGCTGATCAGTCGTCACTATTGTCGTTGTCGCGCCGGCTGTATCGCTCGCCACGTGAACTCTTTCCGGAACTGCTTCTGCCAGAACGACTTTTCCCGGAACTACTTCGGTTGTCTATGGGAAAGGACGATGAGGACGACGATGACGACGACGAGCCAAATGAATCGCTTGAAGAGGACCGACTGGAACGTGAGCTTGAACCGGAGCGACGTGATGATCCAGACCGACCAGACGTGATTTTGGAAGAAACTTCAGGCTCCGCCCCTTTGGGTAACCAATCGGCGATCCCAGTTGCTGGGCAATTCATGCGTTCAAGCACGGAGTCAATCGCAGCAATCTGGCCTGGATGGAGGCTGGTTTTCCAGCCTTCAGGATCTTTCGGAGAGTGTGGAATTTTTTGATAGTTTGCACCATCATAAGAAATTCGTATCGCCTTGAGCGCGTCGCCTGCATCACGTTTCACACGGCATCCAATTTCTTGGATAATTTGTGTGACAGCTTGAAAAGGAAACTGGAACAGGCCTTGGTAGGGGAACAAAATGATGTCAGGATTTGCGGCCTTTTCCTTCTTATACCAGTGGTTGAGAATGGCATAAACGGCTGCAAAGTGCTCGGAGGTATGCGGAAGATCTAAAAGTTCCTCGAATGGAACAGGGCTAAGGTCTGGGTTGGCCTTCACCAGGGGCTCAAGATAACTGAGCCTGATCACAGTGCGATTTTCGCGTTTCCGGTGGATCATTTCCTGGACAAATAAGTGAGCGTTCGGAATGATGATGATGGGACGAACGCCAAAATTCTCAGAAATCCAAGGTGCGATCATCAGAGCACGGAAATCGGCGATCGTGAGCGGCCCTGGCCACAAAGCAAATTGGGAAAGCCAGGCGGATCGTGTGGAATAAAGGGTCGCTTCCTCCGCGACGGCTGCCGGTGAGAGGATATCGTTCCAGAACTCTTCCATCAGGATCGAATCTGCGGATCGTCCAAGCCAGTCGAAAGAGTTTTCAAGTCCGATTTCTTTCGGCTCAATGGATCTTAAGGGGTTACTTAAAAGCCTGCCGTCATTGATGATCTGAATCAGTGTGCCGAGCCATTCCACGGAACTGGGGACAAATCCGGTCACGAAAACCGGATTCCTGTGAACCCATCGAACCGAAAAGTTGGCAGCACTCATTTTATTTTCCAGTCGGAACTGGGGTGAATCTGGTCTTGAAAGATTCGCTGATGATATGCACACCCAGTCCAGATATCATCAACGCCCGCTGCCCATCCCCGGCAAAGTGAAGCCTGGGGGAAGTGAAGGCATTCCACCTGACGCACCACCTGGCAGATTTGGAGCCGCTGGGGAAGCATTCGGATCTTGAAGTAAATCGTCGCGATTTACTGCGATCGAACGAAAAGCATCTCCTGCAACTACATAATACCAGCCAGCGTACCTGTCTGACAATTGCTGAACTTGTTTTCGTCCTTCGTCGCGTTGCTTCTCCAATTCACTTGCCAGTTTATCGGCCTTTTCTTTGGCCTTTTGTTGATCGGCAGAAACATCCGCCTCAAATCCTGGCGTGATTACCCCAATTGTCGCGTGCTGAAATGGGTCGCTCGGAAGCTCTTGAGTTTTTCCAGATTCAGAATCAGATGGCATTGGAACCAGTTCTGGATCAAATCGCGTTGTGATAAACAGAAAGCGTCCTTCGGTATCGCCTGCGGATTTCTTCGTAGAGGGTTCTGTTTCTTTGGTAGAATCAGATTTCTTTGCCTCGGCATCGTCAGACGTGCCTGCTGAAAGGGCTTCTCCGCGTGCTACTGTGACTTCGCCGAATCGCAGTACATAGACTACGCCCTGATCAGTTCCGACCTGGATCTCGCCCTGATTGGAAACGAGAGTCCCTTGACGGGTGCGGTAAAAACCGCGCGACTGGAGCGAGAGAACAGCTTGCTGAGAAAGCTGGAATTTACCGTCATCGGACTGCTTCAGATCTTTGGTCAGACCAGCCGGCTTCGGACGAACGCCCATGATCTTCAGGCCTGAGAGAGTGCTTGAGATCTCCCCAACTTTGGCGGTGTTGACTTTTTTGTCTTCAGGCGGATTGTCAATGGTCCATGGGGCATTGGCATTGGAACGCGAGAGGGTGGTCACCTCGCCGGGCACCAATACGCCCCGTGCGGGATCAGCTTTGTGACGATCGATCACGATCTTGCGAACTTTGGCGTTGTCGAGTTTCAGAAGATCCTGAGTAATCCAGTCTGCGAATCGAGTGGAGAGATCCACGTTCACATTCACTCCATAGGTGCGTTGACTGTTTGGAAGCCGCACAAATCGTTGGCCTGGACGATCTTTCATCTCGTTGCCAATGATCAGGTCGGCCAGGACTTCTCCACCGGCCTGCTTGCGCAAGGTCACTCGCTTGCCCCTGCCCTTCAGGGACGTGGTTTTGGTGTCGAGAGGGTCGATCACACCCAGTTTTTCATGGTCTGAGACATCGTCCGAGCGAATCGTATCCTTTTTGAGGTCGATCACACCGGCTGCGGTTTTGGCGAGTCGATCTTTGGCCTCTGCTGGATAGTCGTAGTGTGAAGGGATCGACCA
>CAMCFM010000357.1 GCA_945874095.1 Candidatus Kuenenia stuttgartensis | reverse complement strand
ATTACTTCGCAATCTTGGTTCCGAAGTCACCCAACATACTCCGCCAAGCTGTGTGAACGTGGTTGGCGTTGTTCTGGGTGTTGTTGAATTCGATCAGGAAGGTCGGGCCTTGTACGCGGAAGGCGTGAGGCTGGGTGCGGTCCGCAGGGCCCATCCAGGCGAAATGGACTTTATCGACACCGGCGGCCATGATTTCTTCGTGCCAGGCCTTGGCCACTTCGTCAGGCATATCGTGGGCGAAAGATCCGACCAGTCCTTGCATCATCTTCTTCTGGTCGTCGTTCAGCTCGCCGTAAGTGATTCCCACAGCAGCTTCTGTTGGAGCTTGTGGAGCATTTGCAGCACGAATATCGGCGGGCGCTTTTTCGGCCACGACAGCCTTCTTGGCTTGTTCCGGATTCAAGGCCTGGAAGACTCGCAGGGCGGAATCTTCGATGTCGGCCAAAGCGCGGAGACCCTGGCGTGGCCCCTGACGAACTTCTCCGGGGTTGGCTCCGAAGAAAATTGGAGTGGCGGAGATGATCTTGCCGTCCTCAACCGTGACGTTCATCGAGAGGTGGTGGCCTTCGAAACGCCACCCCCAACGGCCTGTGGCAGCAGGAGTTCCGAAAATTGAGACGAAATAGAGTTCCGGGTCGCGAACCGGGCCCTTGCCTTGTTCGGAATCGCGGAGGATCTGTTCCAGGCTCATGATGGTGGTGACCTTCTGGAAGCCGCTGGCACCTACACCGCTTGAGACCAGACCAAAAGCCAGGGACCGCTGGGCGGGTGTCATCTCTTTGATGGACAGGCCTTTACGCGCACGTGGGATGAAGTGCCAGTTGAGGCGTTCGGCGTCGTCAAATTTGAACGAGATTTTCTCTTTCTGGGTCGTTTCCAGAGTCGCCAGAAGTCGTTCCGCCGAGGTTGCCATGCGTCCTGCCGAGCTTTCAGCCCAAGCCGATAGCCAGACAACGCCAGCCACCAGAACGGAAGAGATGGCCAGCAAGCTGAAGCTGATTGGTAGACGCCACTTAGGCGATTCTTGGGCAGGAGCAGAAGGATTCATGGGCGGATTCTCGCAAAGGCGTGAGATTGGTTTTGTTTAGGAGATGTCGCGGATTCGGAGGGCATTCCATCAGGCCTGATCACTTGGTCTGATTGGATGTGTATGAGTCTTATCGTAACCTGAGCGGCGGGAAACGCCAGATGGGATGATGTTTTTTTTCTGAAAGACTGGTATTTTCAAATGAGTCATCCGCTGGGTTGCAGAATTGGCCGGGCATGAAGGTTCCTGCTCAATGTCCTTGATTCGACGGCATCCCAGCTCAAAAAACAGCGAACTTTCAGGAGCATTGACGCACATGGCTTTGGAAATCGTACCGGGCAAAACCCGAATTGGTTGGATTGGGACAGGGGTGATGGGCCGGTCGATGGTAGGCCACCTGATGGCTGCCGGTTATGAGGCCACGGTTTACAACCGATCAGCCTCTAAAACCGACGACCTCGTGGCTCGTGGAGCCAGACGGGCAGACAGCCCCAGAGCTGTGGCTGAAGCCTCGGACATTATCTTCGCCATCGTCGGCTTCCCGAAAGACGTTCGCGAAGTCTTTCTGGGCGCTGATGGAGCCTTGGCAGGGGCCAGATCAGGCTCTGTATTTGTGGACATGACCACCAGCGAACCTTCTTTGGCTGTCGAGATTTACAACGCAGCCAAGGCCAAAGGCGTGGAGTCGGTGGACGCCCCGGTATCGGGCGGCGACATTGGTGCGAAAGAGGCTCGCCTTTCGATCATGATCGGTGGGGATAAGCCTGTGGTTGATGCCCTCCAGCCGCTCTTCAGCGTGATGGGCAAGACGATCATCCATCAAGGTGGCCCAGGGGCAGGCCAGCACACCAAGACGGTCAACCAGATTCTGATCTCAACCAACATGATCGGGGTCTGCGAAGCCCTGCTTTACGCCTACAAGGCCGGGCTTGATCTGGAGACGGTGCTTCAGTCTGTTTCTCCGGGAGCGGCCGGGAGCTGGAGTCTGTCGAACCTTGGGCCACGCATGATCGCCGGGAATTTTGATCCTGGCTTCTTCGTGGAGCACTTCCTAAAGGACATGGGCATCGCCCTTTCCGAATCACGCAGGATGGGACTGGCCCTGCCGGGATTGGCCCTTGCCGAGCAACTCTATCGGGCGGTGGAAGCTCAGGGCATGGGACGTAATGGGACGCATGCACTGCTTTTAGCGCTGGCCCAACTCTCGAATGTGGATTGGCCGAGCGACCCACGCAAGAAGTGAGAATCGGTAGGTAAAAGTGACTGAGGGTGATCGCCTTGCCGCTGGTTTTCCAGTCGGTCTTGGCGCTAGCCCCGGTTGGATTTGTTAATCACCGAAACCGGGGGCTATACCCCTCTCATTCTGAAATCTGGAGTTTAGTCTGAGATTTGAATCGGAGCCCAACGGCGATTCATAATCCTATAATAAACAACATTTTATGTAGGCCATGTCCCCTGACATGGCGTGCTTTGGCTTTGTTTTTCAGAACGATGCAAGTCGATTTGATGTAATATGTTACACGCGTATTGACTGAAACGGCAAAAACCCGCCCGGTCAGGGGACCGTGCCTATCAGAAATCCACTTCTGACCGTGATTGGGGTTTAAAACCGGAAGCGATTCTCGATTTATCCCCGAAATCAATATCGCTTGACCGGGTCAGGCGTGGCTCGGTTCGGGACCAATTCTGATCGGCCGGGCAGCTCCGCCAGCCGTTCTTCAGGACGTCGTGTCAGCAGGCAGATGGTCAGCGACCGGCGCCGTCCACGGTCCCAGTCCAGCGCCTCAACCTTCTCCAGTGTCTGGACTTCCAGGTCGTTCATGGATTGCACCTTGCCCAATTCCGTCGCGCTCAGGGCCATTAGAATCGCCCCTCTTTCGGTGACGATGGAGCGGGTCTGCGTCATGCTTCGTGAGATTGGAATCTCTGAGCTTGAGTCGATCCCAAAGATCAGGCTTGGCTCGCGAAACTCTCCAAGGGCGATCGGTACTTGAAGCCGATGGGATTGGTCCAATATCCGGCTTGAAACCTGGGAACTCAACCTTCGACTATCTCCGGCAGGTACCAGCCAGGCGAAGACCAGCAGACAGACCATGATCCATCCACTCGTCGTGACTCTCAAAACGCTCGACCATTGGCCGTGATTCAGAGCTGGTATGATCCGCTGGAATGTCCAGATAAAAACCGCCACAATCAGCAGACTTGGAATCGCCACTGCCCACGTACTGACCCACGCCAGACCGAGAAAGATCATGGCCGCCAGGGCAATGCTGGTGATCAGAGAGCCTCTCAGGAATCGACCTCCAGCCAGCAGATTCGGGCGGAGTTCTAACTGCTCCAACTGGCTGATTTCAGAGGCTGCCAGAATGGCGAGTGCAGCGTATCCGGAATAATGATAGTGGACCAGCTTCGTGGCCATCAGTTCCAGCACGACCAGTGGCCCAAACGCCCAGCCCAGCAGGAATCCCATCCGTGGATCCGTAGAACGCTTCGCCCACGCTCGTTTTACCGCCATCGGTAAAAAGCAGCACCATGGGAAGAAGAGCGGGGCAAGCATGGCCAGATAATAGCCGGGCAGCCCTGAATGGCCTTCTGCCGGTGCAACGGTTCTGCCAAGCAATTCGCGGCCCACGGCAAATCGGAGGAAGTCTCCATGGGTCTGAATTGTGGCTGTGATCACCCAGGGCATTACCACAGCAGCCAGAATGGCAAGACCTTCGATTGGTCTCAGCCATTTCCATTGCAATTTGATGCCTGAAAGGAATTGGCAGCCGAGCATGGCTGATACCACGGCCAGAAGCCCCACTGGGCCTTTGGTCAGCATGGAGAGGCCCATTGTGAGCCAGAAGAGTCGGGCGACCAGGCGGCTTGGTGATTGATAAAGCCTGGCAATGCAGGTGAGCATGGCTAATGTGAACAGATTGAGCACAGAATCGGTGGTGGCCATGCGGCTTTCCACCAATGTGAGTGGCACTGTGGCCCAGATCAGGCTGGCCCAGAGGGCGCAGCGGCGGCCCCACCAGCGATTGACCATCAGGAAGATTAAGGTGCCAGCGCAGGCTCCGGCAATGATCGAAGGCAGTCGTGCGGCCAGAGCCGAATCCCCAAGGACACTATAACTGGCGGCCATCAGCCAATAGATCAGCACAGGTTTGTGAAGCCTTGGTTCGCCATTGAATGACGGAACAACCCAATCGCCTGAGGCGACCATTTCGCGAGTGGCCTGAGCATATCGAGGTTCGTCGCGGTCAAAAAGCCCGGTCTGGGAGGCTCCAATAAAGCCTGTGACCAGAAGTGTCATAAAAATGACGATTGGCAGGCGCGCTGGTTTGGATGGATTGCCGCACCAGGTCAGAAACCGAGATTGCCTGTCGATCAGAAATCGCGTCATGGTCGGCCTCCCTGCCACCACTTCCCAGCCTGTCATACTTGGACAACTTCATCAGATTTTGCTATCGTGCTAATGACGGCTGGCCTGATGATTCGGTATAGTATCAGGAACCGGTGAATTGGTTGAGGCCGAAATCTGGCGAATCCGACTCGGCTCAAGACAAAAGAATGATATCTCAGGCGACTACCGATCATGGCCCATTTGACAGAAGCTGCATGTCTGATTGAACAAGGGGCCATGTTCCCAAGGCGTCAGGGGTTTCGCGATCCAGCCGGCTCCACCGTTCTGATTGGATTCAAGCCAGGTGCCTGTTCGATCTATTTTGACGATGCACCGATCTATCACTTTGACCTCGAAGGCCGCTGGCAGAGAGCATTCATTGAGGCTGATCTCTCCGCTCCCGATACTCCAAAAAATCTCGCCGGTGTGCCTGGAACGCATTATTTGAAGTCGCTCGATACCAGCACTGTGGGCTTGATGCGTGTGCGTGAAGCGAATGAGATCAAGATTCAGAGACGCACTCTGGGATATGCTGAAACAGCCGATCTGGATGAATCCATCCGCAGTATGGCGATGACTTTACACGCCCGGATCGCTTCCGGAGAACTTCAGCCCGTGGCTCCACCGAGCGAGGGCAGGACAGCTGGAAAGGCTGTGGATACGGCAGATCTGCTCGACTTTCTGGAACGCATTGCGGACCGTAATTCTTCAGCCTGGTCTGGTCAGAAACAGCAATTCATGGGCACCTTCGGACC
>CAMCFM010000356.1 GCA_945874095.1 Candidatus Kuenenia stuttgartensis | reverse complement strand
CTTGTCGTTCGTGTGGACGACTTGGTAGTTTTTAGGCATCGGTGGTGGCTCCAGGGACAAGGGAAGATTCGTACTCCCGATGATACGTTATCATCGAGTCTTTGTCCGCCACCGACTTTCAACCTTCCACTATGAATGGGACAATCTCTGATCTGGCAAGTTCTAAAGACATTCCGGTGGGCATGGGGCAAAAGAATTCAAGCACCCAGTCTTTAGGATGTGATATGGTATCTTTAAATAAAGCATTGCTGTCACTGGGGCAGATGAATACAGAAAGTACAATTGCATGGGAACTTAGATTTTCTTTTGAGTTGATCGAAACAGATTGATTGATATTATTATACATAGCATTCTGTTCTATATTTGGCAAAATCATCATGAAAAGACTTTTGTCCCAGAAGTAAGGGTCGCATAGAGTTGATTGATTCGTTAACATATTATACCTTGAATCATAATTGCTGATATAACCTGGTGGAAAAGCTCCTTGAGATGTTTCGTATTGTAACACGGCAAGACCAATTTGCCTAAGATTTGACATGCAGTTAGAGCGTCTGGCCGTCTCACGTGCGGATTGGACCGCAGGCAATAGAAGTGCAACCAGAATCCCGATCACTCCGATCACAACCACCATCTCGATCAATGTGAAAGCGTTTTTTGGAGGAGCATTTTCATGGATATTTCTGCGTAAAAATCGTGACAGACTCCGTAGAACTAAAGCGATCATCATCAGAATCAGACCGCGACTCAGCCATGGTCGCGACTGCTTTTTTGGCTCGGGTAACCCATAACCGGATAACCGATAGAGTGATTCAGGATATTTGCCTGATGGAATCTTTTCGACTTTATCATATATGAATTTTACTTCTTTGTTACCATTGAAATAAGACGAACCCTGGGGAATTGGTACCCCATCTATCGACTCGCCATATTCCACTTTGCCTGATTTAATAGTCTCTCCACTCAATCCAAATGTTCCTTCGTATTCTGTCACTGCCCATTTTCTATTAGGATCGAAAGTCGTCCAGGCTTTTACAGTCAAAGGAGAATTATCCAGAAGTTTAAACTCATAATCCAATCTGAATAAATCTTTTTGATTCACACGGATCATATTTTCCTTTGAGATTTTAAAATATTTGCTTTGCATTATTTTAATAAATGGAATCTTGAAAACACAAAAGGCCACTCCGGCTTCATCTACTGGATAAGTTGAGTCAGAGTTCCATACCACGGGCCCGCTATTCTTGGATAACATCAAGTTGCTTTCAAAATCTTTGAGTACAAATTCTGAATCTTTTGAGTTTTTAGAAACAGTATATTGATATTCTTGGTTCCAACCAAAAACCGTTGTCATATCGACTGTCTTTGAATTTGTGCGAATTTCATGCAAACCTTTATCACTATCGTTTATGATTCGAACGGATTTCACAAGTTGATCTTTCGGTCCTTTCGCGGATGCTTCAATCAAAAACCTTCCATGAACCTCAATGCGACTGTAAAAACCTTGTAATGTTGCCAGATTTACTTGTAATTCTTCTGTCATACTGATTTCAAAAGTGTTGCCCTTGTGTTTAATTCCAATTTGAACAAGACTCAAAATACAGATTATTCTAAAAGCATTCATGTAGTTCTGCATTTTTGATACCTTACTGAGTGTATTGAGATCTGTAAAAGAGCGGATACGAAGACCGTAATATTTCTTGCACAAGCCAGACGTGGATTATTAATAAACCACGTCTGGCGTTAACACTTATTTATTCTGCCAATGAATGAATCGTTGACATGAACATTTCAATGTTTTAGTGGGGTGGTCCATACAGGTTGTATTTATAGGACAAGTTGTCACCTTTGGACATGTGAATGAATTTGCATCTTGATCATCACATGGCATTGGTACAGGAGAAGCTGGGGCTGCAAATGAACTTTGCGAAATTCCCACAAACAGAATTCCGATCGAGAGAATTGCAACAGCGATCGATTCGGATGGCCAACCTGTCAAAGCAATCATACGGTTCATACGAATCTTTCCCTTCTGATTTCATTGAGCTTGTGAAAAGCTCAATCACCCATTGGAATCAACCACAACGATTGATTCTCAAACCGACTCCACAAGTGAGGCGATTGGTTTTATCGCCCTCCCTGTTCTTCGTTTAGTGGTTTTGAATTCTTGACTCAGGCGGTCCCGCGATCCCTGTTTTGTGGAGCTGATGGATTTCATTGGTGCGACCGTGACGACAAGTCTCACGGTTAACGAGGAATCTACCGGGTCATCCGTGTAGATTTTCAAGTCTTCGATAAACTTGCCAGACTTCTCTGCTCTGTAAAGAATGTGAAAATCAAAGGTCTCGCCCGCAGGAATCTTTGCCGGCAATGCCATGATTTGGGTGCAAGTGCAAGGCGATTTGGCGCCTAAGATTGTGATTTCACGACGGCTTAAATTCTGCAATCGAAAATGGTCTTTACGCTGATCATCCAACGGGACCATTCCAAGATCTTTTTCAGCCTCTTCAATCACTACCCCATGGCCTGCCAGAAAAGCAGTCGCCGAAGCCAGTGAGCCAAAATTCAGAACAAGTCCCGCTATGCCGGTCAAAGCGATAAACAAGCCAAACAGTGCGGGAGACAGTTTGTGCAACCAAATCATCAATCGTGGTCGGGACGCTGGGCCCTCAAAGGGCCTTGACAGGCTATGCGAATCGATATGAATCATCAAAAGCACCTCTTCTTATCGACTAACTTGGTAATCTTTTCAATTCGCAACAACTTCAATATGATCAGCACGTTCAGTCATGTCAAGCGAGCCGGTATGATTTGCTAAAAGTTTATGGAGAAAAGCACAGGTCCAAGATTTCAGGTTGAAAAACAGTGGACAATCGTGAGGCCCAGGTGTGGTATCACTTGGTGAATTGAGGGCAATTGGATAGAATGATTGTCAACCACAATTTTGGTGATGAGGCGATCATTGTGAGGATGAAGTCTCAGGAGCGATCAAAGGAGCTAAGAACTGCCATGTCTGCCACTGAAAAGCCGCCACGCATCCTGATCGCTGACGATAATCAGCAGAACGTTGAGCTGATGGAAGCCTATCTCATGGCGATCGACTGCGAAATCAGTACCGCTTACGATGGCGAACAGACACTCAAGGCCGTGGAATCGTTCAAGCCGGACTTGATCCTGCTCGATATCATGATGCCGAAACTCTCGGGCTTTGAGGTCTGCACAAAGCTCCGCTCCAATCCTGCAACCAAAAACGTGCTGATCCTGATGGTGACCGCCCTCAACGAAGCCAGCGACTTCGAACGCGGGGTGGCCGCCGGTACGGACGACTTTTTGACCAAGCCTGTAAACAAGATCGAGCTATTATGCCGGATTCGAAGCCTGCTTCGAGTGCGTCACCTGGAAAGCCAGCTCGAACGCACTTTGGCCTATCTGGCCGACCTGGAAGCATCCGCGAAACCATGACCGAATCTGCCGAACAAGTATCCAAGCCTTTAAAAGTCACCCTCAAACCACGCAAAAGCCGTCCCTTTTTTGCCCGCCATCCATGGGTTTTTAGCGATTCTATCGCCAAAATCGAAGGCGATTCCAAGAATACCGACGAAGTGGCCCTCTATAGCCAAGAGGGTGCCTTTATCGCCCGTGGCCTGATCAACTCCTCCAGCAAGCTCCGAATCCGACTCTATCGCTGGGACGATGCTCCTCTCGATAAAGCCTTCTGGGCCCATCAGTTGGATCAAGCCATCGCACTCCGTCATGCTGTCCCGGCCGTGGACCCTGAGGAAAACGCCCGTAGACTCGTCTTCAGCGAAGCCGATGGCCTCTCAGGCCTCATCATCGACCAACTCGGCAACCAACTCGTCTGCCAGTGGACCAGCATCGCACTCCATCATCGGATCGATCTCTTTGAATCACTCCTCAAAGAGCGGTTCCCTGACTCCGGCATCATCGGCCTCGGCGACCCCTCCACTGCCGACATCGAAGGCTTCAGCCCAGATCAGGCTGAACCTGTAGTACGCAGCGGCGCATTGACCGCCGATGATGTTGTCCTGATTCGCCACGGTGGACTCAATTTTCATGTCAGCCCATTGGGCGGCCAGAAAACCGGCTTCTTCCTCGATCAAGGCGTGAATCGTCGCCGGGTTGCCCCTTATGCCAACGGCCGATCGGTGCTCGACCTCTTCTGCTATTCCGGCGGATTCGGCCTGGCGGCTGCCAAATACGGGCACGCCAAAACCGTGGTCGGTATCGACAGCTCCAAGCCAGCCCTTGCCTTGGCGGAAAAGAATCGTGAGGCCAATGGCCTTTCAGCTGATCAAGTCACATTTCAGCCAAGCGATGTGGCCAAGGCCCTGAAGAAGCTGATCGAAGCCAATACACAGTATGGACTTGTGATTTGTGATCCGCCGAAATATGCCCGCAGCCGCGATAATCTCAACGATGCCCTGAAAGCCTACAGGCACCTCAACGAAAACGCCATGAGGGTGACGGAACCAGGCGGATTTCTCGCCAGTTTCACCTGCTCAGGGGTCGTTGAACCAGCCATTTTCGACGAAGTTCTGACCCGTGCCGCCGAACACGCTGGCCGAACGCTTCAGATTGTCGAACGACTGAGCCAATCGCCCGATCACCCCGTCGCGGCATCGTGCCCGGAAGGCCGATACCTTTACGGCGTGATCGCCCGCGTTCTGTAAACGACTTCAGATGATCAGAAACGACACTGACTGCCAATCAGCTATTGGCAGGCAGGTCGCGGCTGTTGAATCTGAGGATGGCCGCAATCACGCCGACCACGAAAACCGCGCTTAAAACCATCACATTGAAGCCAAGTTTTTCGCCCTTCACAAACCCTTCGATGGGGAAGAAGGTCGAAAATACGCTCAGCTTACCGGGCACTTTGTACCAACTGTCGTCCTCAGTGCCAGGCTGATTGGCGACGGCATAGCCTACCAGTTGGGCGATGGTCAGAATCGAGGCGATCATGTTCGGACGCCACCGGACAAGATCCCAGGCCGACATCGCCAGTGTGATCCCAAATGTAGCCAGACCCATGGCCACCACATTAATGGCCGGCCGGGCCAAGGCCTTGATACTGGGCGACATGTCTACTGAGTGAAACTGCTCGCCAATTTTGTTGCCGGCGATCAGGAAGACGATCATCAGTGCGAATCCGATCACGGTCGTGATCAC
>CAMCFM010000355.1 GCA_945874095.1 Candidatus Kuenenia stuttgartensis | reverse complement strand
TTTATCTAGCGGGTCTTGGCGCTAGTCCCGGTAAAATTGGTTTTAGAAACGGGAAGTTATTTTCGGCCTGATCCTTAAAATTTCATCCAGAATCAAACTTCAAAATCGACTATTGAAATAAATCACCAGAATTCTGGGCTTTCACTGCTTGCGAACTTTTGCGTTTTCAGGTCACATCTGATACTCTTAAACTGGATTGCGTCACGAATGATGGTATCTGATCGAGAAACGCCCTTTTCGCTGCCTCTGTGACAAGGATGAAACGGCCCATGTACCGCTGGCTCCAAAATAGTCTGGCATGTTTGTTCTGCCTGATGGGCATTGGTCTTGCGTCGATTCAACCCAGCCTCATCGCGGCTCCTCCAAGTTCCGTTTATCCGGACGATTCCGACACGGCTGAGACGCAGCTCAGGTCAGCCTCAGCCAATGTCAAGGACAAACAGTGGGCAGAGGCCGCTGAAATTTATCTAAAAGTGATGCAGACTTTCGGCACTAAAGCCATTCGCCTGCCCGACGAAGAGCGTGTTGACAAAGATTTCATCGAAGAAACTCGCCGCTGGGTCAACCTCAAAGAACATGTGATTGCTCTGATGGCGATGTGGCCAAAAGAAGGCCGCGATGCTTACAGGCTCGCCGCTGATGCACAGGCATCCACCCTCTGGACACAAGCCACAACCGCCGATGCCGACCCTGACCAAGCCGCCTCAATCCTCACCCGGCTTGCTTTCGAATTCTACCTCAGTTCCTATGGCGAAAAAGCGATCGAAAGGCTCGGCGATCTCGCCTTCCAGAACGGTGATTTCGTCGTCGCATCCAGTTGGTACAAACGACTTGTCCCGCTTCCAGACGCTGCACCAAACGCCCTGAACATGCCCCCGCCTTACCCGGGTCTTTCAACCGATCCAGCCCTGGTCTCAGCCAAGCTCGTGCTGGCTCTCTACGCATCTGGAAACATGACAGAATTGGATCAGATCCGCCTCCTGAAAGCATTTGCCGTCAAGTTTCCGGAGAGCCAAGGCACATTCGCAGGCCGATCAGGTTTGATCTCCACCAGTCTTACCGCCGCCATTCAACAGGACAAGCTTCGCCAGAAGTTCGACGTGGGTATCGACTGGCCCACGTTCGCAGGCGACCCATCACGTAACAGAGTGGTTGAAGATGCGATCGGACTCGGCGCCCGACAGTGGCGAATGCCCTTGGACATCGTCAGCCCAAGTCGCCCTAACCCTCAGTTTAAAAACAGGTTCGGCGGTTTCGGCGGCCGTGGGATGTTCCCTCGTGGAATCCCTGCAAATCCGAATCGAAATAATGTACAGCCGATCCTGGCCTATCACCCAATCATTCTTGGCGATCAAATCATCGTCTGTTCCGATCGGCGAGTGACGGCTTTTAACCTCAATGAAGCGTCCAAGCCGGATGGCTCTGTGGGGATTCTTTGGCGACAAGAATTCGATGCAGCCAACCCGCGCCCAAATCAGGTGATCACTTCGGCGACTCCCCGGATGACACTTTCGGCCAAAAACGGCCGGATTTTTGCGAGGATGGGCCAGACCGGCGTCTCGATGGACTTCGGCAATCGCGTTGGCCCTTCCAATGCATTTCTGGTCGCACTTGATGCCCGAAATAAAGGTCAGGTGCTCTGGCGTGTCCCCGGCGTCCAGATCAAACTCATCCAGCCCAATGGAGCAGAGGCCCCCGCCCTTGGCTCCATTGAAGGCGCTCCAGTGACTGATGAGAAAAGCGTTTACGTCGTGATCACCCTCCCAGGCCATCAAACGTCGAATTATGTGGCATCCCTGTCGGCAGAATCGGGCGAAGTGCAGTGGGTCAGATACCTATTCGACGCTCCCAATCCGTTCGACCTTCAGGCCGCCATGATGGGGTATCAGGCCAACCATGCCCACCATTTGCTGACTCTGGCAAACGATCGTCTTTTCTATCAAAGCGACTCTGGAGCTGTGGCTTGCGTGGACACCAAGACCGGTTCACTCCAATGGCTTACGTCGTATCCCAAGAAAGAAGTGACAGCTCCAATCACATCCATTACCACAAGTCGTCGGGACTTGAACCCGGCGGTTTATGCAGATGGGATGATTTTTGTCGCTCCTGAGGATAGCCCCCACCTGTTCGCCCTTGATGCCAATACCGGCCAAATGCGCTGGAAGTCAGCACCATTGCCCGATGTGGTGCATTTGGTGGGCGTTTCCAAAGGGCATTTGTTTGCAACGGGCGACCGGGTTTGGACGATTGAAGCGGCTACAGGCAAAATCATTCGCTCATGGCCTGACACGGGCTCAGGTTATGAAGCAGCTGGCAGAGGGCTTCTGGCCGGGAATTATCTGTATTGGCCGACCGTGAACGAGATCCACATTCTTGACCAGAAAACCGGCCTGAGATCCGAACGAGGCTCGATTCGCCTGCGTGAGCGGTTCCAGACATCAGGCGGGAATCTCGTGCTTGGAGATGGCTTTCTAGCCGTTGCAGGCACCGACAATCTCAGTGTATTCACACAAAACACCCGCTTGATCCGCCGATATGAGCAACTCATAGCCGCCAATCCAGAGTCGGCCGTGCCCAGATATCGGCTGGCGATTGTGGCGGAAAGCCTGAATGAAACGCAGACCTCGATCAATGCCTTGCGAGCAGCAGCCGAGAAAGTGAAGCCAGCCGATACGCTCGACGGCCAATCGCTGGCCATATTGATTACCGATCGCCTTTACAAAATGCTCACAAATCAGGCAGCCCAGACCAAGGATCGAAACCAGGCCATGGCCCTGCTGACCGAGGCTTCGGAGAAAGCGGCTGATCCTGTAAAAAAACAGGCTGCCATGGTGCTTCGGGCCTCTGTTTTGATCGAAATCGGTCAAGCCGCTCAAGCGTTTAAAAACCTTTCGAAGGTGGCTCGAAATCCGGATGCTTTTAACGGCTTATGGCTGGTTGAAAACCGCTACGAAGTCAACCTTTCCGAGCAGGCCCGCCGCGTGATGCTCACAGCATGGTCGAAGCTGACCGAGACGGAAAAACGTCAGATTCAGGATCAGGAATCGGCTGAGTTGGAGGCTTATCTAGCGAAGCCTTTGACGAACGACTTTCCAAAATACCTCGCAGGTCTATCACCTGGCCGAGACTCTGCCAGAGGTTGGCTGATGTGGTCAGAGCAGCGTCTGAAAGCTGGAGATTCAGCATGGTTTACAACCTTGGCCAATACGGATCTCCCGATCGAAGGCCTGGATAAAACCATTAAATCCAGAATCGAAAGCTTTCTGGATAAGACTTCTCAAACGATTAAAAACCCCACGAATTCTGGTTGGCCAGCGACGCGGTGGTCCACGACGGAATCCGAATTTCGCCGGATTCTGATCGTGACAGAGCAATCAGGCAGGAAGCCGATGGACTCGTCCATTTCAAAGCATTTGATGATGCTTGGAATCTCAGAAGCCGGTAAATCGAGCTTGATTGATCCTCAATCAGGTCAAGCATCACAGAAATTCATGACAGGTATCGGATCGCCGGTCTGGGCTGGAGTTGTGGCTGGCAGGGGACTGATTTTCGATGGCTCCCAGATGGTTGGTATCGACCTTTTCGAAGGCAAAATCGTCTGGCGACTGGATCTGAACGAAACCGACGACGACGATGATCGAAACTCTCCATTTGCCAAAACCAAGGTGGGTGAGCAAGCCGGAACGGCAGATCGCGTTTCGCCTGACGCGAATCCAGGATCATCTAAATCCGGAGGAGGAGGCTGGTGGACAATCCATGCCCGCAACGGGCGTTTGATGATCCACAATCAGCTCGGCAATACATGGCGTGTAAACCCTTTGACTGGAAAAGTTTTATGGCACCGTCTGGCGGCCGATGGCCCGGGTGTTCCATCGTCATTTCTGGTGGGTCGGCACGTGATCATGCGTGATGGGTCGACCGTGATGGTTCTGGACTCCGATTCAGGAGCCATGACGCGATCCATGGACACAGGCATTGCCGGAACCGATTGGAGCCGGGAGCCGATGGAATGGGACGCGAATCGGGTGATTCTGACACCTGACAGAATGAATGTGGCCATGATTGATCTCACCAAAGGCGAGCGGGTATGGACCTGGCAGGCCACTCCCATGCAGCCCCACAATGGAACACCGAGATACTTCAAAAACGGTCAGTCGCTGATCGTAATTGCAGATGGAGAGACGGCCGTGAGGCTTAACCCAGAAACGGGAAAAGTGGCCTGGCAAACGGCTTTAGGCGATACGGATCACTCGCGGGAGGATCGAGATATTGCCATCGACGACAAACGCATCTACTTGAATGAGCCGATGGAAAGTGCGACTGTACCGGGAGTTCTGGTAAGAGCACTGAATCTGACCGATGGTTCACAGGCTTGGAAAACGGCGGTGATTGGTCCAGGAATTTCTTGGGCGATCGCTTCTGGCATAGGAAATGCTCAAAATGATATTTGCGTCTATCCTGATGAGTCGAATCATCGGCGGATTGCGAGCGGGCTAGTGCACGACGAAGAATTGACGGACACCACCGGAGTGGTTTCCCAATCGACTGCCGGGGCACCTGGAGCGGTGATCATGGACCCATCTACTGGGAAGATCAAGAGTCGATATGTGGCCCAGATGCCAGATAATCAGGCTGTGTGGGCAGTGCCCGACCTGATAGCAGACAGGATCTTCTGGGGACAAGCACGAAGTTCGCGGTCTGCCATGGTAGAAATTGGCGAGATTCAGAAAAAAGTCGGGCGTTGAATTTGGAAAAAATCGCTTACATTGATAGAGTTGGTAAAGCAGGTTCAACTGGTCAGGCGATTTTTCTCGAATCCCCCGGTGATTAAAACTCCTCCAGAACGGTTCGGGCAAGGCAAAAAGGAAGATGTACAAGCATGAGCGACAGCGAAACGCAACCATTGCCGGAAAATGACCTGGCCTCCGTTGAGCGACTGAAGAGCTCTTACGACCGTCTCACAGCCGAGATGGGTAAAATTATCGTTGGCCAGAACGATGTGCTGGAACAGCTCCTCATCTCCATCTTCGCCAAAGGCCATGCCCTTTTGATCGGCGTCCCGGGGCTTGCAAAAACCCTGATGATTCAAACGCTTTCCGAAGCGCTCGACCTCTCCTTCCGTCGTGTCCAGTTCACACCTGACTTGATGCCTTCCGACATCACCGGCACTGAAGTCCTTCAGGAAGATAAACTTACGGG
>CAMCFM010000354.1 GCA_945874095.1 Candidatus Kuenenia stuttgartensis | reverse complement strand
AAATCTAGCCGCAGGGCGTGCTCTTCATTTTTGAATCATGCAAGAATCTCTTTGACCACCCGACCATGAACGTCTGTCAATCGATAATCCCGGCCAGAGTTTCGATATGTCAATCGGGTATGGTCGAGGCCAAGCAAATGTAAAATCGTGGCGTGGAAGTCGTGAACGTGGACTGGATCCTTACCCACCCGAATTCCAAGTTCGTCAGATTCTCCATACGTAATTCCAGCTTTCAGGCCAGCTCCTGCCATCCACGAGGAAAATACCCAGTGGTGATGCTCCCTGCCCTTTGCATTCGCTGCCGAGTTAAATGGAGTGCGACCGAATTCAGTCGTCCAAACCACCAGAGTGTCATCAAGCATTCCCCTCTGTTTCAGGTCCTGGATCAGGCCAGCAATGGGTTTATCGACATTTTTGGCAAGCGGCACATGGGTCTGCATGTCTCCGTGAGCGTCCCAATTGTTTGATGATCCAACATCAATCAATTCGACAAACCGAACACCCCGCTCTGCAAGCCGCCGTGCCACAAGGCATTGCCATCCAAAGCCATTGGTGCTTCCACGCTCGAGCCCATACATGGCATGTGTGGTGTCTGATTCCTTCGATAAATCAAAGACCTCAGGCATCTCCGCCTGCATCCCAAATGCCGTCTGAAACGACTTCATTCGAGAGGCCAGAATCGGGTCGCTCGAGTGCGTGCTGAGGTGTCGCCGATTCATCCGCTCCATCGTCTCAAGCTCGAGCTCTTGGAGCCGCGAACTCGCTGCCCTTCGCTGGATGTTCGCCACAGGACTCGAACCGGGCATGACCAAAGTGCCTTGATGCGAGCCAGGAAGAAAATCGCTACCCCAGACCTGACCGCCTGCGTAGGGAGTCTGAGGCGCAATCACTACAAACGATGGGAGATTCTGGTTCACAGTCCCAAGGCCGTAACTGACCCAGGCCCCAGCACTTGGCCGAGCAAATGTGAACGATCCTGTATGAATTCCAAGAGTCGCTTCGTAATGATTCGTATGATCCGACTGCATCGAACGAATCACGCAAAGATCATCCACACACGAAGCCATATGAGGAAACAGGGAACTGACCTCGGTTCCAGATCTCCCATGAGATTTAAAAGCCCAGGATGGAGGCCTGAGGAACATCTGGTAATCCCCCTTACGGCCTTGAAACTCATTCACCGAAACCGTTTTACCAGAACCACTTATGAGCTGGGGCTTAGGATCCCATGAATCCACATGCGAAACTCCTCCACTCATATAAATAAAAATCACCCGCTTGGCTTTGGCTGGAAAATGGGGAGGCTTAGGCGCAAGCGGATCTCGATTTTCCGATCGGGGCGAATCTTCAGCGAGCAACTCCGAAACAATTCCCGGGAGCAGCATCGAGCCTCCAACCAAAGACCTCACGACCCCGCGACGCGATGCATTGTATACAGGTTTAATTGGCATGATTCTGTCCGTTTTAGGAATTGGGGCTCGAAATTGCAACGTCGTTTCATGCTCTGTCAGTCCAGATACAAAAACGCGTTACTGCCAAGAATCGTTCTTAGATAGGCCGCTAGCGAACGCATCTCAATTTGATCAAGATTTTTTGATCCCAACTCAGCTCCATAGGATGATAGAAATGCAAGTGCTTCAGCCTCTTCTGTAGATGAAGGGGCCCTGCCGATTGCAGTCCTCCAGGCTTTCTCAATCCTGTGAGGCATCTCGCTTTGATCCTTGATCAGTCGCGAAGCCCATTTCTCTGACTTTTCATGCACAAAAGCATCGTTCAGAAAAAATAGGGCTTGTGTCGGTACGGTGGTGACCAATCTCGATGCGGTGGTTGTATTAGGATCCGCACCATCAAAAAGCCCAAGAAACGGATGACGCTTCAATCGCTGGGTCATCAAATACACGCTGCGTTTATTGTGATCGTAAGCCGCGCTGAAAGGGCCGTGCTGGGAGAATCCCCAAGTGTTCGGAGCCGGAAATGGATGCTCCTGCCCAGGCGTTCGATCAAGCTCTCCACTGACAGCCAGAATGGAATCGCGAATTTCCTCGGCACTCAATCGACGCCTTGTAAAATTGAGGTAAAGATCGGATGTATCTCCCGCTGTATCACTCTGGACAGAATCCGCGGAATCTGTCGACTCCTGATACGTCGCACTGAGCATGATCTGCTTGTGCATCGCCTTCATAGACCACCCGCTTCGAATGAATTCATTCGCAAGATAATCAAGCAATTCCGGATGCGATGGTGGCAACCCTCTAAGGCCAAAGTCATTGGGTGTGGCCACAATCCCACGACCAAAATGATATTGCCAGATCCGATTCACCATCACTCGGGCCGTCAGAGGATTTTCCGCTCGAGTCAGCCAATAGGCGAGTTCCAGACGACCACTTCCCTTCGCCCCTGCAGGTAAAGTCTCTCCGCCCAGAACTTTCACAAAGCTCCTTGGAACCTCTGGCCCAGGCTTATCAGGCTCGCCTCGTACTTGAATCTTTGCATTATGAGGAGTCCCCTCCACCACTCCATAAGTCATGGCCACTGGCCCATCAGCAATCAGCTTCGCCAATTCCTGCTTCAGGCTGTTGACTCGCAACTCTTCTTCAGCAAGTTTCTTGCGAATCTCGGCAACCTCTGCCCGACGCCCCTTGTCAGCCCCCTGAGCCACCTGCATGCTGCGATCGCCCAGTGCCGGCAACGCACTTTCGCCAACGAAAAAATTGTCGAAGTCAAGCGCCGGCCTCACTCCACCTAAATGGCCATAACTATCCACAAAGGTGTAATCCGTGATCCCATCCCAACCTGTTGAGGTTTTACCTCTGAATTCGCCCTTCGAATTTGCTGAAGCAATCGTACCTGTGTATGTTTTTTCGCGTGTATTTAAAATGATCTGAACTTGATACCACTGACCCACCTGAATCGGAGCAACAACTTCTCTGGCATCGCCGCTTCTCTGGAAAAAACTGGTTCCATTGAAATACAATTCCACAGCCGCCGAATTTCCGGCCCCATGTCCAATATAATAACGCCAGGAACCACTCCCGCCGGCTGCGCTTGATGCACATCGAAAATCAAATGCAATATGAAGCCGCCCCTGATCGTCTGTTTTAGGAGTGGTTAAACTCATTCCGAGACCATCATATTCAGAGCGGTTCGGCATCTGAAGACCGAGAGTTCCTTGTGGATAGATGTTCTGGAACGGACTTTGAGATTTGTCTGAAATTTTGACAACACTGTTGGGCCCAGAATTCCAAGGCGCAGATGGAGGTGCCCCCTTCACTTGCATTTCACAATCACCATCGATTCCCGAGAGCTGCTTTAAACGTGATTGCAATTCTGTGAAATCGCTACCGACCTCCTTTTTCGCCACTCCAGAAATTTCTCGCGAGACATTCTGAATCGGCTCTTCCTGAAGTCCCAGGTTGTCGAGTTCCATCGAAGTCCACTTCGCCCCGGTTGGACCCTCGGAACGGAATTCTAATAGCTCAATGGCTGAAGCGTTTCCAATCGGAATCGGCTTGTTCAAGACTTCCGAAACCGCTCCGGGAACTCCGACCTTTAATGAAACCGTCCGCTGTTTTAAATCAATTTTCAACTGCAGATTGTACCATTCCGATGGTTTTAACGGAGCCACCACTTCCTCGACATTGCCATTTCGAAGAATTAAAGTATCTGCTGCAAATAAAATTTCCACCACTGGTTTCCCGCTGACCTCACCAAGTACAAACGCATGCTTGCCCTTGGTTTCAGTCATTTTTTTGGGACCCATCCGAAAGTCAAGATTCACATAGAGCGATTGGCTTTTCTGACCGTCGTGTTTTGGATAAATCGCTTGACGAATTTTATAGGTCGTCGCACCTTCAGGCAGGCTGACTCCCACCTTGCCCGTGGAATAGAAGTTACGATAAGGACTTTGTGCTGCTGAGGTTAAGGCTACCTGCCCCTCGTATAACCATGGGGGTACCAGTACCCCATTGCTTCCACCTGCAGCTGGGGCCTGAAGCTCGAAATCGCCGTCGATCTCAAATAGGCTTCGAAGAATCGGCCCAGTACCCATCGTATTCTGATCGCCTAGCTGGCCCGACAATGTGGCGATCTTCTCGCGGTATTCTCGCCATTTTCCCCCAGATTCCACTCTCGATACCAGAGGAAGCATCGAGCGAACCTTTTGCTTCTGTTCCGATCCTGGGAAGGCATATCGGGTGCTATCAAAAATCCCATAGAGCCCGTAATAATCTTTCACTGAAACCGGATCAAATTTGTGGTCATGACATCTTGCACACCCCAGACTCAGGCCAAGCACGCTTTGCCCTACTGTGTCAATCGTATCCTGAATGGTCAGGTGGTGGTAATTCTCTGAATCAAACCCGAAGCGCCGCGAAATCGCCAGATAACCTGTCGCCGTAACGCGTTCCGCATAGTTTTCAGGCCCGCCCTGCTCTGCAAGAATGTCGCCAGCAATCTGCTCTCTCACAAATTCATCATAAGGCTTATTGGCATTAAAAGAATTGATGACATAATTGCGATATCGCCAGGCAAGTGGTACGGGATAATCGGCGGTTTCGCCCGCAGTGTCAGCATATCTTACCACATCAAGCCAATGCCTGCCCCAACGTTCGCCATAAGCTTGCGATTTCAGTAGTCGATCCACCACCTTTTCAAAAGCAGTGGCCGATGAGTCTGCCAGAAAAGCTTCAACGTCGCGTGACTCAGGTGGGAGCCCCGTCAGGTCAAACGTGGCTCGACGAATCAGAGCAAGTTTATCGGACTGACCTCCAGACCAAAGCCCTTTCGACTCCTGTTTTGCCAGCACAAAAGCATCGATCGGATTTCGAACCCACGACTTATTCTGAACTTCCGGGATGATTCCCTTGCCGAGCGGTTCAAAGGCCCAGTGTCTGCTGATCTCGAATTTGGCCGACTTCTCTGGCCATTCCGCTCCCGACCGAACCCATGCCACAAAATCCGCAACCTGTTCTGGCCTCAGTGCTTTATCCTTGCCAGGAGGCATCGCCGAGACATCTTCCAGCCTCTGAATGGCTTGAATCAACAAACTCGCCGCAGGATCTCCCGGTACGATCGCTGGCCCTGACTCGCCACCCTTAAGCATGGCCGATCGCGAATCAAGCCGAAGTTCACCGGAAGTCTTTGCGTCACCATGACATCGAAAGCATGTCCCAACCAGAACAGGACGTATCTTCGATTCGAAAAAGTCCGCTCTTTCA
>CAMCFM010000353.1 GCA_945874095.1 Candidatus Kuenenia stuttgartensis | reverse complement strand
GCTTCGGTTTCGATCCAGATCCGATCGAGCCGGCTGCGCCACTCTGCTTTGGTCCGCAATCGTTCGCTGGACTGTTTGAGGATGATCGAGGGTTGATCGGATCGTGGATCGACAGGTTCAACACGAATCACCATGTTTGAAACTCCGCCCGTCAGCATCCGCGCCTGTGCAGGCACGTGCGGAGGCCAATAGCCGGCAAAGTGAAGGTGTTCCACAGCGTTTTCAGTCGAAAGGGTCCACATCCGCGAGTTGTCCCGTGCCGGGCAGGTTGCTTTGATCGTTCTTATTCTAGATTAACCTGCCGGATCCGTTTCACGCCAGATGTCAGAACCATTCTCAATTTGCATGGCAGCGATTGGGCTGAACTCGGCCATGGTGCTTTTAGAGCTTGATTGATTACACAATCCGTTCGCTGTATAGTAACAATCTTCCCTCCTTTGCAAGTTCACGCTGTCGTGGCTTTGCAAATTCCATCGCAGACACTCATCCAGTCAAAAAAACCAGGAGTCCTGATCATGAAGAATTCGTCCGTTTATACCCTTTGCGCACTTGTTTGCGCCCTTGCAACTCCCGCTTTCGCTGCCGAGCCAGTGAAGCCTGTTCGCATGGGCTGTGGACATATGACTTTTGATACCGTTCCAGCCTGGGGCCTGGGTGCCGACGGCAAGTCCGTGCTGGGCTCGACCCACGGTGGTGTTGTGGTCGATAAATCAGGCAATATTTACACTAGTGCTCATGCAGGCGTGTATGTCTTCTCACCTGAAGGCAAAGTGATCCGGAGCTTTCTGGGCGATAAATATGCCGATATGCACGACATGAAAATCAACGACGAATCCGGCACCGAATTTATCTATGGTGCCCGCAATACGAAGGCTGAAGGCGTCAAGTTCAATGCCTTGACAGGCGAAATTGTTCTCAAACTTCCGTTTCCAAAAGAATCAGGCCTGAACCTGAAGCAGTTCAGCCCAACTGCGATGACCGTGGCCCCCAACGGCGACATTTTTCTCGCCGATGGTTATGCCAGCAACCATATTTTCAAGTTCGACAAAACCGGCAAATACCTGATGCACTTCGGCACCAAGGGTAACGGCTTGAAAGAGTTCAACACGGCTCATGGAATGACTCTGGATACGCGTTATACTCCAGCCCGCCTGCTGATCTGCGACCGGAACCACGAGCCCAAGGGCCGTCTGGTGCATTACAGCCTTGATGGAGAATTTCTTGGCGAAGTGGTTACCGGTCTGGGCATGCCGACATCGGCGATTGTCCAAGGCGATTTTGTCTCAGTGCCTGACCTGCACGGACGTCTGGTAATTCTGGACAAAAGCAACACGATCATCGCTGTACTTGGTCATAACCCTGACCCTGCCAAACGCGTGAATTTCAACGTACCCCAGGATCAGTGGATTGAAGGCATTTTCAGCGGAACTCACGGCTCTGCATGGGATAAAGACGGAAACCTTTATATTCAGGACTGGAACGTTTCAGGCCGACTGATGAAGCTGATTCGGGCCAAATAATGGTGGTAAACGACTCTGAACCGTTTACTCAAAAGGGTTTTTTGAAGTCGCCGATCATTTGATTGACGGAAACGAAGAATCGCCCATCGTCTCGCTGCTCCAACCCATGATGGAGCCGTAAGACGATGGGCGATTCTGTTTCGTATTCTTCGATCTTTTCGATCAATGAATCTTCTGTTCTTCGATCTCAGGCAGCGGAAGGCCTTTGGCAAACCATGGATAAATGGTTGGCAGAACAACTGTTGTGAGAAGTGTGCTGGTTAAGAGTCCACCGATGACCACAGTGGCCAGCGGCCTTTGGATTTCCGAGCCAGGGCTGGTATTCGCCGCCATTGGGAGGAACCCCAAGCCAGCCACAAGCGCGGTCATGAGGATGGGCCGGAGACGTTCCAGAGCGGCATCGTGAGCCGCGTGCTGGAGGTCGGCACCTTCTCCGCGTCGATGTTCCACAGCTGATACCCAAACCAGCCCGTTTAGAACAGCCACTCCGAAAAGTGCAATAAAGCCGACGCCTGCCGAGATCGAGAACGGCATGCCTCGCAGCATCAGGGCAAACACTCCGCCTGTGGCTGCAAATGGGACTGCCAGATAGATCAGCGCTGCCAATCGCATGGAACCAAGTGATGTGTAGAGCAATAGATAGATCAAGGCAAGGGCAATCGGGACGACAATCAAAAGTCTTTGAATGGCGGTTTGAAGGTGTTCAAACTGACCGCCCCAGCGCACTTGATAACCAGGCGGCATGGGCACTTGCTTGGCGATTGCGGCTTCGGCTTCTTTGACAAAGCCTGCAATATCACGGCCACGGACGTTGGCAGAAACTGCGGCACGTCGCTGAACGTTTTCACGCTCAATTTCGCTTGGGCCTTCCTCAAATTTGACTTCTGCAAGGTTCGAGAGCGGTATGGCCCGACCCTTGGGATCCATCAGCAGGATCGACGAGATGCTGTCAGGGTTATTCCGCCATTTTTCAGGGAGACGAATTTGGATCGGGTGCCGTGCTGTGCCTTCAAACACGGTGCCTACCGTTCGTCCACCGAGTGCAGCGATGGTGTCCATGACATTTTGAGCTTGAATTCCATAACGTGCAAGTTGTTCCCGATTGACCGTGATTTTGAGCGTTGGGAGCCGCCCAGTGGACGGAGCACGCACATCGCGGGCACCTGGAATACTGGCCAGAACAGCTTCCATATGGGTGGCAAGTTCTGAGAGCACATCCAGATCAGGCCCATAGATCAAAGCGGCAACGTCAGACTTCACGCCTGCCACAAGCTCGTTCACACGCATTTCGATCGGCTGGCTGAACCCGAACCGCACGCCCGGCAAACCATCGCTCAGCTTGGTGTTCATCTGCTCGATCAAGTCATCGCGAGATAGGCCTGGCCGCCATTCCGACTGCTCTTTGAGAAGTGTCCAAACGTCGGTCTGGTGTACGCCCATCACATCGTTGGCAATTTCCGGACGCCCTGTTTTGCAATACACCATATGGACTTCTGGAAAGTCCATCAGGATCTTTTCTATGCTTGTCCCCATGGGAACGGCACCGTCCAGATCCGCAGACGGTATTCGCACGGCTTCGATCAGTAAATCACCCTCGTTCAGCCTGGGCATGAATTCACCGCCTAACTGCATGCTGACAGGCACTGTAGCGACCAAGAGCAGTAGAGAAATAATCACGACAGTAATTCTGTGCTTCAAGGCCAGGTTCAGCAGGGGCTCGTAAAACCGTTTGATCAAGCGAACGAGCCAAGGCTCGGTCTCGACCGTTTTATCCGATAGGACCAGGCTGGCCAGCACGGGCATGACCGTGAGCGAAACGACCATGGAACCCGCGAGTGCGAAGATCACTGTCAAAGCCATTGGGCGGAAGAGTTTACCTTCGGTACCCTGAAGGGCGAGGATTGGCAGGTAAACAATGGCAATGATGAGTTCGCCATACAAGGTTGGTTTACGTACTTCAATGGCAGCATCGCGGATGATATCGAGTTTGGATCGTGTTCCGCCCTCGTGGCCAAGGCGTCGGACGCAGTTCTCGATCATGATCACGGAACTGTCCACAATCATGCCGAAGTCAATGGCACCCAATGACATAAGGCTGGCTGTGAGACCAGTGGCGAGCATAATGTTGGCTGCAAACAGCATGGAAAGTGGAATGGCCATGGCCACAATCACACCTCCACGCAGATTGCCCAGCAGAACCAGCAGAACGGCGATGACCAACGATCCCCCCACGGCGAGATTTTCTTTCACCGTGCTGAGCGAGTGGTCGATCAGGTTGCTGCGATCATAAAGCGTTTCGATCGTCACGCCTTTGGGTAAAGTCGGCTTGATACGTTCGATCTCTTCTTTGACCCTGTTCACAACGCGCCGGCCATTTTCGCCGATCAGCATCATGACCAATCCTGTCACGGATTCGCCCCTGGCATCACGAGTGGCAAGGCCAGCCCTGATCATCGGCGCTGGGTGAACCTTGGCCACATCGCCAATCGTGAGAGGGACTCCGTCAGATTCGCGAACGACGATGCGTTCGATTTCTTTCGGATCCGTCACCAGGCTCACACCACGTATGTAGCGTGCTTCGCCGCCTTTAGTGAAATAACCACCGCCCACGTTCGCGCTGTTTTGCTCCAAAGCGGCCACAAGTTCGCTGAAAGTCAGGTTCTGGTTGGCCAGTCGATCGGGGTCGACCTCAATCTGATAAGTCTTGAGCTCTCCACCGTGGCTGTTGATTTCGGTGACTCCAGGGACACTTCTCAACTGATACGCCACCTGCCAGTCGAGCAGAGTCCGCAGATCCATCAGCGATTTCGTGCCGTCTCCGCGAATTTCAAACTGGAAAATTTCACCCAGAGCAGTCGCAATCGGCCCCAGCATGGGCGTGCCATAACCTGGGGGAATATTCTCGGCTGCACGAGGCAGCCGTTCGGCTACGAGTTGGCGGGCCCGATAAAGGTCTGTTCCCTCGTGGAAAACGATGGTCACCACTGAGATCCCGAATTTCGAGATACTGCGGATCTGCTCCACATCCGGCAAGCCGCTCATGGCCCCTTCCACAGGGAACGAGAGCAAAGTCTCGACTTCCAAAGGGCTTAAGGCGGCCGCTTCGGTGATCACCTGGACCTGAATATTGGTGAGATCCGGAACGGCATCAAGCGGTAGACGGATGGCGGCCGATGCTCCAACCACGGAAATGATGATGGTCAGAGCCAGCACCATGAATCGATTATTAAGTGCGCCTGAGATCAGTGAATTCAACATCGCTGGATCACTCCTCTTCTGGTTCTGTAGAGAGGATCAGCTCGCTCTTGAGCATGAAGGCCCCGCCGGTCACGATACTTTGACCCTCTGTCAGACCTTGCCGGATGACCACCATGTGCTTGTCGTCGGTCGGTGGCTGATCCATGATCACAGGCTGAAAGTCAAACGACTTACCATCCTTTTGGGCCACAAAAACACCTGGTTTGCCATTCCATTCCACAACAGCTGAACCTGGAACAGCCAAGACGCCTGATTGCTCCGACCTGTCCAGACTGACCCGACAAAACTGGCCTGGCCGAAGTTGCCCAGCCGTGTTCGGTGTCTCAGCAATCACTGGCACTGTCCGAGTCTGAGGATCCACTTCGGTACCGATGTAAATCATTTTCCCATGGACCACTTTATCTGTAGTCCCGGGCGCAATCACATCAATCTGGTCGCCCAGCTTCATATCAGTCAGGGTTGTAAAATC
>CAMCFM010000352.1 GCA_945874095.1 Candidatus Kuenenia stuttgartensis | reverse complement strand
GACGCCAGTGACCCAGTCACCGTGACCGATGTTGTCGAGCGAATCGAGCAGGCCGCTTTTGGCCGGATTCGCGAGCTAAAAGTTTGCCATGATCGTGGCCAACTTGTTTTGGAAGGCTTTGCCCGATGCTTCCACGATAAACAAAGGGCTCAGGAAGCCGCCTTTAGCGCAACCAACGCTGTCGGCCCAATCGCCAATCGAATCAAAGTCTTGTTTTGACGGGCCGGTGGATCTGGAAAACGATCACTTCAGGGTTGGCTCGCACCAGTCAACCCAGTCTCGAATTCCACCACCTTCGCCAAATTCACTTCTAAGAATCAATAGTTTGGCTTGATTCAAGTTGAGCTGGATTCGCCGAGGAGGTTCACCAGCCTTCATCGGCCCACTGTCGTAAACGGTCTTGCCGTCGATCAAAATCATGGCCTGTGATTGGCCCAATGGCCCTGCGGAAGTGTCGACTCCCACCCAGGCAGTGAACTGTTTTTCGGTGCCGCTCAGTCGATAAGCCATCAGGGTTCGAGACTGAGTCCCCAGTCCACGGTCAAAATAACGGGTTCCGAGATTCAGAGAACCTCCCTGAACATTCGTTCCAAACTTGGGTGCAGTTGTTAACCCGACATAATCTACCGATTGAATGGCATCAGCTGGACGATTTTGGAGGTCAATCTGGCCAGGATCGATCACACGAATCCTCTGAATCTTTGAGATCGGGATTTGCCAGACGGCTCCCCAGCGAGTGGTGAACATGAGAATTTTTTCATTCTCAACGGCTTCCAGATTCAAACCTGTACCGGAAAGCCTGGATCCATCGCTCAGGTGGATTTCCCAAAGTCGTTGTGTGGACTTAGGATATGTTGAAGATTTAGGATCAATTCCGACCCCGATAATTTCGGATCGCTTCAGTTTTGCTGGCTTGGTTGCCCCTGAAGGCTGAATTTGAAGGGTTTCTCCATCGAGTTCTACGACGGTCCCCTGGAGCTGGTCGCCATTGGACAAGACCACGAAATCGCCTGGCTTGAAGGCGCCTTTCCGGAGTTTTGTCATTAATCTGAGAAATTCCGAGCCTTGCCTGGGTGGTTGAAAAATCGATCCCGACCATAAGGCTGAAGGGAGATTCAGGACACCAAGTGAGGCCGACTGAATGGCCAGGCCTTTCTCTAAAAGGGCGACGCTTTCGCCCCTCAGCCGGTCTCCATCAGGCAGCAGGATCATTGGTCCGAATACGGAATCCGTGAGTGGGTCCGCTGCTGGATCGCTATTGCGGCGGATCTCTTCCACTTTCGACCAGTCGAGGGCGATGTTTTTTTGATCTTTGGAGGGTACCCATTCGACGTTCTCAGAGTTGAGTTTCGTGAATGAACCACTGGTCGATTTGCCTGCTTTATCGCTGTAAATCCATGCTTCAGAGTCAGTTGCAGGATTAGCTGAAGGTTGTTGGGCAAGCGTGGTTGTCGCCAGGAACAGGCAGACGATTCCTGAGATCTGTGCGGTTTGCAAGTGCGGAATCATCCTTGAGAATTTCGACAACATGGGGCAAATGACCATTAACGCTGGAAGATTGGCAGGAAGTTATTGGGGACTTGCAGAACGATGACCGCCATGGCGGTTCCGTACTCGTTACAGACATGATCCGCCCAGTATCCCTGACCGCTTTGCTTTGCGACAAGTTCATCACGTACAGCAGGATACCACTGATTCCAGTCGGCTCCTCCACGCAGCCACATGGCTTGGGCCGCATAGTATTGGCCATAGAAATAATGACTGTAACGCTGGTTGTTCGCAGCTTGGCCGGTGGGGATGAACTGCTTCAGATACTTGATGCCTTCTTCAATCTCTTTGGAGTCGTAAATTCCGGCTGACTGGAGGGCTACGACACCAGCGGCTGAGCGTGGGAACTGGCTGTCACCCTGCTGGGTCATGTACCGAAAGCCACCATCTGGATTCTGGCATTCCCTGACGTACTTGATACACTTCTCAACGGTCCCTTTAGGCACATAAATTCCAGCGTTACGTGCGGCTCTGAGGGCATTGATCTGGCAGATGGTCACGGAGGTGTCGGCATCGCGGGGCTGCGGCTGATACCTCCAGCCACCTTCCGCATTCTGACAATCGACAATCAAACGCACGGCTTTTTCGACTTTTTCGCGGATATCGGCCCGGCGTGTCATGCCATAACATTCAGCTAAAAAAAGGGTTGCGAATCCGTGGGAATACATCGGGCCATGAGTGGATTCACCACGCACGGCGATGAAGCCGCCGGGCTGGACGTTCTCCATGATGAAGCTCAGGGCCCGTTCGAGGGGAACCCCGTAAGGGCCTCGGCCGGGCGATGAGCCGTTCGCCATAAATGCAAGTCCAGCAAGGCTTGTCACGGCCAGATTGCCACGATAAGTGCCCGATCCGAACGCTCCATCGGGAGTCTGTTGCTTGACCAGCCAGTCAAGGCCCTGCTTGACTGAACGCTCGACTGCCGGTGTGACCATTTCGGCGGCACCTTCAGGCACGTCTCCACGTTTGCCGTCCTTGAAGGTTCCCGCTTCTTTGTCCACCTTGGGAGCATTTGCAGCGGGTTTCGCTGAGGCGGCCGCCTTGGTTTCAGCTTTTTCCTGAGCCACAATGGGAGCAGTTGCCAGTGCCGCAATCAAGGCCGTCATCAGGCTTTTTTTAAGTTCGATCATGGCTTTGCGCTCCGTGCCAGACTTTTTTTCGAGACTGAAAGGTAGTACCTTCGTACCAGTTCTTCTCTGGCAGGTAAAGACTCTTCACGAAAGACGTTACGCATCACGTCGCGAAGCTCTGGGGGCAGGTGGCCCCAAATGTCTTTGCCATCGAGCCGGCTCTTGCCTGCTGGCTTCATCGGAGTCTGAGGGACAGTTCCCTGAGCCTGAGCACCAGGCTGTTCGCCGGGCTCCTGATTCTGAGCCATTTCCTGGCCTTGCTGCTGGCCTTTACGGCGTTGTTTCTGCTGCTGTTGCTGTTGCGACATCTTTCGCATCTGTTCGATGATCTGATCCATCGAATCGACGATTTCTTTCTGACGGCTGCGTGTGTCCTGACCGGTGTCGGGCTGGGACAGGCGCTTCTCCACATCGCGCATCTTCTCTACCAGCTGCTTCATACGCGGGTTTGAAGGCTCGCCTCCCTCACCGCCCTGGCCAGGCTGACCTTCGCCACCACCGCCATTTTGATCCTGATTTTTATCTTTCCGCTTTCGGCCCAAAATTTCTTCGAGTCTCTGATCCAACTCGGCGTCGGGCTTGGTTTTGAGCTGGCTGATCCCACCGCTGGGCGGCTTTGGAAGTGTCGATTTTGGCTGCTCAGGCGTGTCGGATTTGCCCTTGGGCATATCGCCAGCACCTGGCTTGGGCTCACCTTTGGGCAGGGGCTTATCGTTTGAGCCTCCGCCGAGCTTTTTCAGGAGGTCATCAAGGCCTGAGTCTTCTTTTCCAAGATCCGCAGGCTTCTCGGATTTCCCGGAGGCTGGCTTGTCGGCGGGCGACGCTTTTTTCTCGACATCTCGCAGGAGTTTGTCCAGGGCATCATCCTGAGCCTGAACTCCTGAGAATAAGCCTATGCTCATCGTTATAAGGGTAGCCAATGATCCAACTCGAAACAGGTTTCCAGTATTCATTGGGATCAATTCTCCCCATCGGATCGTTTGGGTTTGGAAAGGTCTCTCAGGAGGTCTGCCAGTCGGCCCTGCTCGGTTTTGAGCGATTCGAGGTCGGTTTTCTGTTCAAGGGTCAGCTTCTGGCCACCCTTTACGATTTTGTCATAATCGCCGGTCCGGTTGTTGATCTCGGTCTGAAGTCGTTTGAGCATCTTGAGTTGGGCCACCGTAGGGATCCCGTCGCCTTCCTGCTGGCCACCCTGCTGCTGCTCTTCGCCTTCCTTTTGTTGCTGCTGTTGTTGCTCACCGTCTTTGGGCTTGTCTGGCTGAAGGCTGTCAATGAGTTGCTGAAGTCGTTCAGCAGCCGACCTTTCTGATGCCTGAGTAGGCTTGCCCGTCTCGAGCTGCTGGAGAGAGTCTGAGGCCTTGCCCATCGAATCCGCGGCTTTTTTCAGGATCAGAGAGAAGACAGGCACTCCATCGTCCATCCGCTGGGCCAGTTCCACAGTCTCCTGCTTGAGCCCGTCTTCGATCAGTCCCAAATTTCGCACCCCAGCCTTTTGGGGCAGGCTGAGAGAGCCAGTATCAGACTTCTTTTTGTCGTAGCCGACGGTCTCTTCCACCATCTTGGATTGACGTTCAGCCAGCGACTTGATCAGGTCTGACATCTTCGCAAACTGTTCCTGAGCAAGCTGTTCCTCAGCTTCTTGGCGGGCCTGTGCCAGCTCCTGCTCAGCCTCGTCGAGGTTTTTCAGGGCTTCTTCCTGATTCTGCTGAGCGGCGTCGGCATCATCAGCGTCCATTTTCTGCTGGGCCTGACCCATCTGACCAGCCGCCTTTTGGCCTGCCTGAGCCGCCTGGGAAGCTGATCTCATCCTCTGCAATTTCTGGAGCTGACGTTTGGCTTCCTCTTGAAGTTGCTGTTCCTGACGTGCCAGTTTCTGAAGCTCCGACTTTCGCTTCGCGGCATCGGGCTGCTTGCCTGCCTCTTTGGTCTTGAGCAGGTTTTCCACCTGGGCACGCTTCAGATTCCGCATCTCTTCTTCCGCTTGTTTGAGCTGTTTGACAAGCCTGGAGAGCTCTTTTTCCTTGCGGTTCTGAATGTCGTCCGCAAGCTGCTTAACTTCTTTGAGGGCCTGCTCTTGCCCCTGACGTGCCGCATTGGTCTGATTCTTGGCGATTTGCTCCGCAGCCTGATTCATCTTTCCGGAAGTGCCCTTCTGGCGACTATTTTCGCCTGCTTCCTGAAGACCTGCTGCATCAACAGGATCCTTCTCGGCCATCCTGTTCGCCATTTCGCCAAGTCTCTGCTGTAGTTCCTGAAGTTGCTTGGCTAACTCGTTTTGCCGGGCAGCCTGATTTTCAAGACCCGCCTTCTGATCGGCTGGCAGATTTTCGGCATTCTTACCCATCAGTTCCGGGTTGTTGGCAGCCTCTTCAATCGCCTTGTTCAGCTCCTCTTGGTTACCGGCAAGCTGTTTGGCCTCATTGATCAAGCCTCTGACAGACTCAAGCTGGCTCATCTCGCCAAGCATTTGCTGCAATGCATCTGTGATCTGCTTCTGAGCATCCTGAGCCTGAGCCAAAGCCTGTTCAGGGGCCTCCTGTTTGCCACTTTCAGGCTGCTGCCCACCCTG
>CAMCFM010000351.1 GCA_945874095.1 Candidatus Kuenenia stuttgartensis | reverse complement strand
ATTCCCCTTGTTTTTATAAAGGATTGCATTTCCATAACCCGTCACAAACAAATCAGGCCATCCATCCTGATCATAATCGCCCACAGATGCCCCCATTGCATACCCTTTACCGGCAACACCAGCGGCATTTGTGACATCCTCAAATCTTTCACCTTGAATATTGCGAAAAAGCCGATTATTTCCAAGTGCTTTCAGGGATTGATCTGCCAATGGATCGAGACTGCGACCGTTAGGGAAATACAAATCAAGCCATCCATCCTGATCAAAGTCGATCATGGCCACACCTCCGCCCATCACATCGGCAATCCTCAATTTCTGGCCTTCGTGACTCTCATATTGATATTCCAGGCCTGGAACCGAAACTCGTTCAAATTGAATCGGAAATGAATTCGTTTTGGACTTGAATTCATCGTTCATTTCGATCACTAGTGGTTTTGCAAATTTATTGACAAGCCTTGGCCGAGCCAGAAAAACCAGTTCCGACGGCTTCTTCGAACCGTCTACGAATTGCAACATCTTATCCAAACTCTGTTGACCATTTCCAGCATTATCATTTTCTGAGAGGTCACGCCAGGCGATGGCCGCTGACTGATAAATCGAAAAGAATTCGCGACATTCCACGAGCGACTTCAAATCTTTGTCCCTCGAATCATCCAGCACAGGTAATGCAAACGACTCGCAGACCTTTGCCAGTTCGAGATATTTTACGCGATTCCAAACCGTTTCAGGTGTTGATTGCGATGCTTTACGAATCGATTCAAATTGTAATTTCAAGCCATCTCCATATTTACGACACGACTCCGCAACGTCTTTTTCACCAGCTGACAATTGCAACTGACCATACCTGACCACCGCTTCCCACTCCGCAGGATTGGATTTGATAGACTTCTTGTATTGCTCCACCGCTTTCAATAAATCCGATTGTGATTCATAAAGTCGCCCTAGATTTAAATAATAACGCGCAGATTGAGTATCAGGACAGCCAGAAAGCGTTGGAGGTTGTCCCATGATTTGCAAAGGGTCAATTTTTTGACCCATCGACATCAAGCTTTCTGCCAATGCAAATCGCCCTTGTGGATCATTTTCAAACATCAGAGCCACGGCACCAAGATTTTCGACTGCCTCCTGATATCGGCCTGATGACCAGAGCAGCAGGCCCCAGGCACGGCGAACCCATGGAAATTCAGGGTCGTTTTGAAAAGCAGATTTCAAGTCAGACTCAAGCCCCCTCGTATCCATCTCATGGATCAAAGGCTTCGCAAGCCAGTCGGCCAAAGCTCGCGGGTTTCTAGTATTGAGAAATAATTTCCAGAGTTCATCGAAACTCTCGCCAGTTCGAAACTCTGAAGAATAAAGTTTTAATCGCTGTTCCGTGAGGTTTGAAGTATTGCCTTTGGAATTACGTTCCATCACTTCAAAACCATCAAGAGCGACTTCCTGGAGTTGCCATCGGTGATCCACCTCAGTGGATTTCAATAAATTGGCCCAGACTTTTTTTTGGCCGTTCAAGGCTGATCGCTGATCGACCTTCATCTGGATTTGAGCCGATTTCAGATCGCCTTTCAAAACACTTGCGAAAACATTTTTCAAGCGGCTCCATTCTGATGCTGGATAATTTTGGTTTAAGTTGTGGGCAACTCTTAAAAATGCGGCTGAATCATTGGCTGTCATCGCCTCTTTCAGGCTCGGAACTGGCCTGAAATAGGTTATGGTCTGAAACGCGGCAAAAATCATGAAAACGGAAACTGCATTAGTCAAGATGATGAATCGTGGCCGAATTTTTCTTGCTGAAGTCGGTTTAACCACTCCAGAGGGATCCGTTTTAGAATTCAAGGCAGCTTTTTTCATCGGATTTTCAGTCCAAAGCGGTTGATTTGTTCACCTCTCAATGAACGCATTCCAATTTCAATCGGGTTGAATTTTAAATTCAGGACTGACTCGCAGACCACAGAGGCCAAGTTGTTCCATAAACATGGCCAGATTTTCTTCAAGAACGTGAACAGAATTCGGGCCAAGCCGGCGGCCCAACAGGTTCGCGGTTGCATTCAGCTTCATTAAGCCTTCAATGATCATCTGATCGTCGCAAGTCAGGACAAGGATCCGTTCCAACTCAATTTCAGGCTGTTTGAGCCGAGTGGTGTCGCTTGCAGATTTGGCTGAAAGCTCGGTGCACTTCCAGAGCAAAGCCACTGAGGCTGGTGTCGGCTCGCCTGATCGTTTTTTGAAGAACGACTCAATCCATTCGGTGGTGACACCTTGTTCCAAAGCTTTTGAGAGCGATTCCATGTCGATGGTGTAAAACCGCAGTGTACTGGCAATCGAATCATCCTGACTGTGCCGACCAGTCATCACGGATGGCTTTGTGAACCGGTTGAGTTGCGGTTCCAGGGCAAGATCAGACTTGGTCGAGTCCACTTCAAGGGATGTCCCATCGCCGACTGGTCGGACACATTGAAGAGGGTCGCGGGCCTGATCCTGCTGGGCGACGATTCTCAGCCCCTTGAACGGAATATGCTCTTCATCTGCCACGATAAGCCATGACTCACCAACAGGTTCGGTCGGATCGTCCTCGCCAAATCGGGCGATCAGATCAGGCCGGTCCTGAGAATCGACCGTCTCAAGCAATATCGCCGACCGATAAACCCTGATTCTATCTGACTTTCCAGCCCATGTACGAACCGTCTCAATCACAGAACTGGCAATCGGAACGGCGGAGAGTTCTGAAAGTTCTTGCAGGAGACGGTCCAACTTGTAGCTGGAGGCGAACATGCGTCTCATCCAGACTTCGTCCAGGCGTCCCTGAATCACAGGCCCGATGGCCGTGAATTTCAGAAGCCTCACAATCTTCGCAAGATTACCTGCCGCAAGACCTTGACGATAGAAGATTCCTTCAAGGTTGGGCTGAATGAAGAGCGACTTTTCGATCGCTGACGAGTTTCGTGGGGGTTCGCCATGTCCCATCATGAATCGGCCAAGGTCGCTGATTTGAACGCAAACCGCTTCACTTTCAAGAGACTGGGCGATCTGCACAAGTCCGCCAAGCCAGGCGGGGCCTGATATCCAGGCCTCGATCACGGTCGCGTATTCGGCAATCGTGGTTTGAGGCAATTTTGCTCGAGATTTTGAAGTTCGAGTGCTGGTCGGGTCGGATTCTCCCTGTGATATCAGGTTCAGATTGGTCTGAATCAAGGTTTTCAGGTCGACCCATGAACCAGGTTCCAATACGGCCAGTTCTGCGAGGATGACCACATTCATCCAGGCCATCACATCGGAGGGCTTTTTAGCTGATGTCGTTCCAGAATCAAGAGTTGTGGAATCGAATACGATGGCCATGGTGGATCTGGCCAGGAGTTGCGGGAGGTGCAGAGAGTGTTCCTCCCACCAGGTTCCGTGAACCGATCCGAACTGTTCCTTTTCAGCGACCAGGAGACCGACGCGCCAGGACCAGTCGACAAGGACGTCGATTGCAAAATCAGGCCAATTGGGAGAACCGACTGGAAAGGCGGCTGGTGGAGTCGAAATAATCGATTCGCGGAGCAGTCGATCACGGTCTTTTTTATGAATCAGACCATTTTGGGTCCGTCGGATCGGGTCGAGGGTGGTTTGTTGCCAGAGTGCCACAAGGCGGGCCACCAACTCAGCCGGATCTGCTGAGAGGACATTCTTAACATCTTTAGTCGTTAAGAGTTCGAGCAATGCAGCAGGCGGGGCGGATGGAGGATCGATTCGTTCGACAAGCTCTGGCCAGATGGCCACTTTGATATGACCGCCCTCGCCATTTTCCACAAGGTGTCGGCGTTGACCGAGCGAGAGATTGGTGGAGGAATCCGGGTGGGCTGGTACGATCGCTCCGAACGCAATCAGAGGGCTGAGGGCTTCTGCAGGCGAATGGCCCCAGAGCTGGAGGAGGCGGGAGAGGTCGGATAATGGGATCGTCCGATTCCAGCGTCCCCAGGCGAGCATACCAAGGGCATCGCGAGCGGCGGGCGGAAAGCCCTTGGCCAGATGGAGGGCGGAATAGGGATCGGCCCAGACTTGCGAAATGCGGCAAACCCAGTCCTCATGGGATGTTCCACCATCAGGAATATACGAACCAAGGGTTCCAGCCAAATCCTTCAAAGCCGCTGTAGAATGGCGGCTGAGGGCATCTTTCAAGTCATTTATCACGAAGTCGGCCATTACCCATTGGAAAAATATGTGAGGAGCTGGAAGGACAGAGAATGAACCGATTTCGTAAGCAGGAATGCTCGAAAGGCTGGATTCGAATCTCTGAAGACATGGTTTGAACATATATTGTAGCAGAAATTCAGGAGTTTCACCAGCTTACGAACAGGCTAAAAATAACTTAACGGTTTTCAAACCCAATCGAGGCTAGCGGAGACCCGGCTTGATAAAGTTGATTCACCCGGAAGGCAGGTGGGATTCATCCCATCCTCCTTTGCACCGATTGGGTTGGATATCCGAGCCGGGGCTAGCGCCAAGCCGGCTAGATGAAGCGATTCTTAGCCTTTTCTAAAGGGTGGTTTTTTGACACCACTTCAAAAAAAACAAATGAATCCCGTGGACTGGTGAATCCCGGACTAATTATGATAAACCGTATGATAGTCGCGAACTTGTTAACCGGCCTCTGATAACTTGCTCTTCAGAGAATGGTTCGCACTGATTGAGTCGATAGAAAAAATATCCTGACATACCCATCCCGTTCCAGCATACTTCACATGAAATTGAGGCCTATGAAGACTTCATACAGACTTCGTGCAGCACTGATGTTAGGTCTCATCGGAGCAGTTTGCACGCCTGCCCGGGCGATCATCGTTTTTCAGGATCCTGGCCGATTGACGACGATGCCCACGGTTGGATCAGTCAAGCCTGGCTGGCAGTATCTCGGCAATTATGGCGCTTTTACCGGAATCCCCATCGGGCCAAGGGCTTGGGTCACGGCTGAGCATGTGACTGGACGCACGATTGGTTCAGCCGGTGTCCTGAATTATGACAACGCCGGAACGTCATCCGCATCAAATTATGCATCCACTCTGGCTGTGGTCAGTGGCGACCTGGCCGTGATGACACTTGACAGCAATCAGCCGAGCTTCACCAGTTGGGCACCAGTCTGGTCAGACCCAAACACTTTAAATGTAGGTACTTCTGTCTATATGTACGGCAAGGGAACAGAGCGTGGGTCAGCCACAACCGGTGGCTGGACATGGGGTTCCAACGCCAGCACTCTGAGCTATGGCACGAATCAAGT
>CAMCFM010000350.1 GCA_945874095.1 Candidatus Kuenenia stuttgartensis | reverse complement strand
CTAGGCAAGATGATCGTAAGCACGGATCCAACCATCCGTGTCTCGGTGATCGGCAAGCTGGATGCATCCGTTGATGTGGACGCCGGTGTCTGGCTGGCCCGACTGGTCGAAGATTCTGACGCCTCCGTCAGGCTCAAGGCTGTCGAAGCGATCGCCAGGCGAAAAGTCAGCGGGGACTTAATCCGCCGTTTGCAGGTGATCTCTGAGAAAGACAGCTCCGACGCCGTTCGCAAGTCGGCTGAAAAGGTCGTCAGATCACAATCGACAGCTTCCAATGGAACTGCTCAGTTGCCACCACTTCCAAGCTCTGCGAAATCAGCCAGTGCGACGATCCGGGCCAACTGAGATAGACCGATTCTCTTTTATTCTGATCGAATTTGAAACGACCGGGGCAATTGCTCCGGTTCTTTTTTAAACCCAAATCACGATCGCAAACGTGATTTGGGTTTAGTGTGAACATCTGAATCAGACTGGCGAGGGATCAATCCCCAGATCCCGAAGGTCTGTGAGTGCCTCGAATTTCAGTCCCTGGTCAGCGAAGTTCTGAGCAGCTCCCTGAAGCCGGTCCAGAACTACGATCACAACTGAAACTTCTGCACCAGCTGCTCTTACCGCTTCAACGGCTTGAAGGCTTGAACCACCGGTGGTGGCGACATCGTCGAGAATCGCCACTTTCATCCCGGGCTGAAGAGGGCCTTCGACGAGTTTGCCTGTGCCGTGATCTTTGGTTTGTTTACGCACTAAAAAACCCAGTAAGTCGTCTCTACCCCAAGCTCCCGCTTTCGCCAGAACGGCTCCGACAATCGGATCAGCACCCATCGTTAACCCACCCACAGCATTGACTTCCGGATAATTTTTCAGCAGGTCCAGAATCCCGTCTGCGATGTGATTCGCTCCTCCAGCGGAGAGCGTCACGAGTCTTCCATCAATGTAAAATTTCGACTTCTTGCCGCTGGCAAGTGTGAAATCACCGTGCTTTAAGGACCTTGTCTTCAGTAATTCGATGAGTTTTGGTTTGTCGAAAGTCTGTGTTTGCATCGTCTTATCCAATTCTTCTGGTTTTTGGTCCAAGCTGACGGTTCATTATTCGTGGAGACGTACCAAAAGCCTGCCGATCTACCAAGTGCAAGCTGCGTAACCAGAATAACCAATCCTGGCAAAGCTTTCAAAAGATTCATCTCAAAGTCCTCCAGCCAGAATCGTTCAAAACGTCCATGCGTATCAACCCATATCGAAAAGAAAATCACTTGCCAGGAATCATTTTAAACTCTTTAAATACAAGATATTATCGCAATTTATCAGAAAATCGGGCCATCGGGCAGGACGATTTTTCTTGCAGTCATATCGTTCAATGATACGATATATTCGTTCATGCCGTTCTTCTTAATCGGGTCTGGAACTACGATGATGCAAGTGAATGAACGATTCCTGACGACTCAACAAGTGGCTGAGATCCTCAGTCTGAGTGTCAGTACTATCAAACGCCTGGTTGAAACAGGCGAAATCGTTGCAGTCAAAACGCCTGGCGGGCACCGCAGAATTGCCGAATCAGTGATAGATCATTACGCCAGAAACAGAGGGATTGGACTCGTTGAGCCGTCAACGAAACCAGCCTCTGGATCTCAAACGTCAGACAAATTCAAAGCCGTGGACGAATCGATCGATTATTGGCGATCCGCCTTGAAATCGGCTTTGATCAAGTCCCACGTAGACGAAGCAAGGCATGCCGTACGAACGGTTTACGCCTCATGTGGCGATGCCTCTGTGTTGGCCGACTCGCTGATCTCTCCAGTCATGGCAGGCATTGGTCATGCATGGCAGGACGGCCGAATCGAGATCTTTCAGGAACACCATGCATGCCATATACTTTCAGACATTCTATACGAGCTTGTCAGACAAACCAGAAACCGGAACCGAAGATCTCCGCTCGCTGAACATCAACCGCTTGCCATCGGAGCGACCCCGGAAGGCGATCACTACACCCTGACTGGCATGCTATGTGAGCTGACTCTTCTGGAACGTCGCTGGGAAGTCCGTAATCTCGGCTGCCACCTGCCGGTCCCGGAACTTGCTCAGGCCATCACGGATCTCAAGCCTAAGATCGCATGGCTTAGCGTTCACCATCTGGCAAACGAACAAGCCTTGATTATCGATCTAAGGAAATTGGTTCAAACCGCCAGAATGATGAAAACCACGCTCATTTTGGGTGGACAAGGGCTTAACGAGAATATTCGCAAAGAACTTGATCAACTCCACTTAACACCCGCTCATAACATGGATTGCCTGGCCATCGCGGCCGAAAAGATTTTCCCCGGAGGTCGATGTGTAATCGACTCTTTGGCATTACCACTTCACGACTTGCATAATTCGAGGTGACAGCCATGTCGGTTCAGAAACGTGATGATATGGACGGTTTTGCCCAACTTGACGCCGAAATTACTCAAGTCCTCACCAAAGAGGATGAACGTAATCTCCTAAAAAATCTCGCCAAATGTCGTGCAAAACTCGCCGATGCGCTCAAAGCCATCGAAGATCCGAACGTCGAAACCACCGAGACTCGATTTGGTCTCTCTCAACTCCTCTCCAACGGTGAACTCCTTCCAGGTCTGAAAAGCGCTCAACTTGGTGCGACCCTGGAGCGTTATCGCGAACTTAGAGGCAAACTCGCACTGGCCAATCTCAGGCTGGTCGCTCACGTCGCCAAGCGGTTTCGCGATCGGGGGATCTCTTATACAGATCTCATTCAAGAAGGTTTTTGTGGATTGCTCGAAGCCATTGACCGCTTCGACCTCAACCACGAAACCAAGCTGGCCACCTACGCCACCTGGTGGATTCGCCAGTCCATGCAGCAAGCCGTCGCCTCTGGCGCTTATCCTGTCAAGCTCAGCCCCCGGCACCTGCGTCAATTGGCCCAAAACCAGGAAAAGATGGACGTTTTCAATAAAGACATTGACGCCGATTCCGACGAACTCCCCATGAGTGCCCCGGAACTGGTCCAGAGAATTCATACGGCCACTCGACCGACTGTCTCACTCAACGCATCGTTCGATTCCGACTCCAGCTTCAGCCTCCTTCAAACGATCAGCGAATCTGAGTATGAGCCTGACGATGAGCCTGATGCTGGCGAAATGATAGCCAATCTGATCAGCGAACTTCGCCCCAGGGAACAACAGGTTTTGCAACTTCGTTACGGCCTTGGTGGACGCCAGAAACTGAGCCTGAGCCAGGTCGGCAAAGTTCTCTCCGTTTCCAAAGAACGTGTCCGCCAGATTCAGGACCGAGCACTTCAGCGATTGCGTGAAGTCGCTCTGGAAACGCAACTCGTGGATTAATGAATCCACAGCTTGATAGATTCCAGATGCAGTCAAATCGTGACTCGAACCGATATCAGAAATATCCGTAACTCGAGCTCGAATCATTGATCCCCATCAGGTTTCATCAAATGCAGCCTCTAAAAAAGATCTCACCAAAATCGCACCAGTTCCAACTTGGTGCGTTTTTGCATTACCTGATGAGCGAATGCGGGTTATCAGAAAATACTCTCGCTGCTTACCGTAGCGATATCATGCGATTCTTTCGCTGGAAAAACGCCCACTTTCCGGGCGAACTCAACAAGCTGGCGATTCAAGACCTGACCAATTATGTCGAATGGCTAAGTCTTCAAAACCTGGCTCCCAAAAGCGTGGCCCGGAATCTTGCAAGCCTTTCTTCATTCTTCCGGTTCGAGATTTTTGAAGGCAGAGCCACGGAAAATATGGCCAAGCTGCTCGACTCTCCCAAACTCTGGGATCGCCTGCCGACCGTCCTCAGCCCAAACTCGATCGACAAACTTCTCTCTGTACCCGTTGCCGGCACCCTCAAAGGGGATCGGTCGAGAGCCATCCTCGAAACTCTTTATGCCAGCGGTTGCAGAGTCTCTGAAGTGGCTGGCCTTCGCATCAGCGATATCGACCTCCAGAACGGCTGGGTTCGGTGCGTGGGCAAAGGCGATAAACAAAGAATGGTTCCGCTCGGACGCAAGGGCAGGGAGGCACTCGCCGAATATCTCAGCCTTAGGCGACCGCAACTGGCGGCTAAATCGGCTGAATCCAAAGACTTCGTTTTTCTCACAAATCGTGGTCGGCCTGTTCGCCGAAACCTGATCTGGAAACTCGTAAAAACCTGCTCCATGCAAGCCGGCTTACCCGTCACGGTCAGCCCCCACACTCTAAGACACAGCTTTGCAACTCACCTCCTGGCCGGTGGAGCCGATCTCAGAGTCGTTCAGGAACTCCTCGGCCACGCCTCAATTGCAACCACCCAGATTTACACCCGTGTGGAAATCAGCCGACTCAAACAAGTGCATCACACCTGTCACCCGCGCGAATCCGCTTCCACCATTCCGCAAAAACTCGACCTTCCGCTCAAAAATATCAAACCAAAATCAGCCCCAACTCCAGCAAAACCGAATTCCCCATGAGCCTTGACCGAATCCTCTTAATCACTTGCGCAGCAGCCACCTGGTGGATGACCGGCTTGATCTGGTTTGTGCAATCGGTGCATTACCCACTCTTTGAACGAGTGGGCCACGACCAATTTCAGCCCTACCATGCCGCACACTGTCGTCTCACAAAACGAGTCGTCCTGGTGCCAATGCTACTGGAACTCGTTCTGGCACTTGCAATCGCTTACAGATCCACTGGAGATCAAATCTATCTGGCTTATGCCGGTGGATTTTTCGCAATCATGACCTGGGCGATGACATTTTTTCGCCAGCTAAAAGATCACGACCAACTCTCCTCAGGATTCACCATCGAATCGCATCGCAGGCTCCTCAGCGGTAATTTCCCCAGAGCACTGATTTGGACTTCTCACGCTTTGGTTGTTTTTATCCAATGCCTTTCCCTCTGACCTTACAAACCATCCACTTCAATTCGAATTCAGGTTGATTAATCCACTAGATTTATCAAGCTCACTGATTCTTCTGATTCGCAAATCGAGGTCGCTCCGGAATTTTTCATACGATTCATTCTGGCGAAACAATTCCTGATTCTGGTCAAGAAGGGCTTCTCCCGACAAATATTTTGCCAGCGCTTCATCGTATTTCATCTGATCGGTTTTGATGTCACCAACGCCTATTTCTGACAATAGCTCAAGCTGAATGATTCTGAACCGACACGCCGGATTTTTCAAGGCTTCATTTTCTGTGGACTGAAACAGGCGAACATCCTTCAGGCATAATTCGTAAAGCTCCAGCGCAGATTGATGATGATC
>CAMCFM010000349.1 GCA_945874095.1 Candidatus Kuenenia stuttgartensis | reverse complement strand
ATTTTTGGATCAGAAGGACGTGGCCTGATTCGGCTTCAGAACCGTGAAATGGCCTGGCGGGTCGTTCATGGATTAAATCAAGCCGGTTCCGTGATTTATCTTCAGAAGTTCATTGAAAATGACAGATCTGACTTAAGAATTATGATATTAAATGGAGAAGTTCTGGCAGCCATGCGCCGAACGGCTCCTTTAAACGACTGGCGTACGAACGTGGCCCAAGGTGCCAAGGCTGAGGCATTAAAGACAATTCCTGATGAGGTTCGCTCGATTGCATGCCAGACGGCGCAAGTCATTGGCGGGAATATCCTTGGCGTCGATTTAATGAAGAGTCAAGACGGGCAATGGGTGGTGCTTGAGGTGAACGCTGTACCGGGCTGGAGGGCTTTAAGCGCAGTCTCAGGAGTGGATGTCGCTGCGGAATGGCTTTGGGCCGTGAAAAGAGACCTGAAATGAAATCCGCATTTACGATTGGCCGGATTGCCGAATTGGCCTGCTCCATGGAAGTGCTGGCACCCAAGCCGGGTAACGTCTATCCCGGGGCTGAATGGAATTTTACAAATACAACCGTTATGGATTTTCTCAAATCAGCAAAAGCCATTTCATCCGTATTTGATCAGGCCGATTGCCTGACAGTCGGCGACCTTGTCCTGAAATCGATTCAGGCGACTCAATTACAGGTAGCCACAAATACAAATTTAGGGCAGGTTTTGCTATTGGCACCGCTGGCAGTGGCACTGGCCGAATCAGGCGAATTATCAGAATCAACGGTTCATAAAGTTCTACAACAGCTCACAATCGATGATTCCATAAAGGTTTACGAAGCCATTCGTCTGGCAAAACCGGGTGGAATGGGCCAGAAGCCTGACCAGGATATCCACAGTTTACCCACACAATCGTTATTGCAAATCATGCAGATGGTTCAAGCTGAAGATGGAATCGCTGAAGCCTATGCAACAGACTTTCGCAAGGTGTTTCATACAGGTCGATCTGCCTTGTATCAATCAATTTATGCTGGTAAATCCTGGAGTGATGGGGTTGTAGACTGCCACATGGAATTATTAAGCATGGGCGACACTTTGATTCGGCGAAAAGCTGGATCTGAAGCGGAAGTCAATATACAACAAAGGGCAAGATCTGTTTTGAATTTAAAATCAGATCCGATCAGATATGCGGAATCTTTGAAAGAATTCGATCGTTTTCTGCGTGTAAACGGAAATCGTTTAAACCCTGGAACAACGGCGGATCTGGTCACAGCCACTCTATTTGTAGCCTTGGCCGAGGGCGAGATGCAGGTGCCAATCGACCTTGATCAACTTTTGGACAAATACAACCCAAGCCCTTCAGGAGCCTAAAGCCATGACGGAACGTTACAAAGTGCGAGTTGAAAAAGACTCTTATGTATTCAGCTCAGGACACTTTATCACATACGATGGCGACCATTGCGAACGCCTTCACGGGCATAATTACAGAGCCGCAGTCGAGGTGGCCGGCCCGCTTGATGAAAACCAGTACGTCTTTGATTTTATCGCACTCAGAGACATCTTTGCGGCGATCATTTCCGGGCTCGACCACCGCATGCTCCTGCCCGGCCAAAGCGATAAGATTTATGTACATGATGACAGTTGCAATTGGAAAGTGACTTACAAAGAACGGTTCTGGAGCTTCCCCAAAGACGAATGCGTGGTTCTTCCAATCTCAAATACAACCACAGAATTATTGGCCCGATGGCTCGGGCTTGAACTCATCAAACGGTTCCAGGAAAAAGGTCTCAATATCCCCAGCCAGATTTCAGTACATCTCGAAGAGAACTTCGGCCAGTGGGCCGTGTGGGATTGGTGTGAGTCGTAAGTGCCAGTGCTCATTACACCTGGGATTATAAATCCGGGCTGAACCGGCTTGCCTGAATCGCGCACAGATGGTAAGTTGGAGATAGGTGTTCGCAGGATGATTCTGCAAATATCCACAAGATTCCGCAGTTCCATCCCTCCAAATCAACTCCAATCACGGGGTTCCCTCCCATGAACGCCCGAAATTTAGAAAAGTCCCATCGATCGCAGCATGCCCATGCGTTTTCTGACTGGTATGGGTCGTCTGCTGAAGGACTTGTGATCAAGTCTCGCCGCAACTTTCTAAAAGCCGGTGTGGCGGGATTAGCTGGTTTGAGCCTACCTAATTTGTTGCAAGCACGCGAACTCGGTGGCACCACAAAAGCTCGTAAAAGCTGTATCCTCCTATGGATGGCAGGTGGCCCCAGCCAGATTGACACCTGGGACCCCAAGCCCGATCGACCGCTCCAGAATCGCGGCCCCTTCAGCGTCATTCCGACACGTATTCCCGGAGTGAATATTTGCGAACACCTGCCAATGATGGCTGGAATGCTCGACAAATTCACTCTGATCAGGTCTGTCGATTGCCGTTATTCCAATCATGAGCCAAATAAAGTGATGCAGACGGCCAATAAACTGGCTGAGGCTCGTTTAAATCCGGAGGCGGAGCGATATCCGTCAATTGCATCTGTTGTCGCCAAACATCATGGCCCAAATGACCCTGCCATGCCGCCCTATGTGGCATTTATGAAGAGTCGTAGCCATATTGCATTTGGAGGTTATCTGGGTAGCCAATACGACCCATTTATTGCCCAGTCGGCTGCGAAACTGCCAATTTACAACGATGTGGGAGTGGACTCAGGGCGTGTTGGTGGAGGCGAGGTTTTCAGCCTTCCCAAAGGACTTGATGCAGGACGGATGTCGGGCAGAACACGTTTGAAAACACAGATTGAAGATGTGCGACGTGGACTTGATCCGCTTTTGGAGCAGACGGGCGGGCTCGATCAATACACCAAAAAAGCGATGGATATGATCACTGGCCAGGCCGCCCGTAATGCATTTGATATTTCCAAAGAGCCGTCCGCAAATCGAGAACGCTATGGCAAGCACCTCTGGCAACAGCAGATTTTATTGGCCAGAAGGCTTGTGGAAGCCGGAGTTGCATTTGTGACGCTCGACCTGTCGTATCATTCTGCCAGCGGCACTTGGGACAACCACGGCGACAACATTCCGCCCTATGGTGGTATCAGCAAAGGCTTGAAGCCGCTTCTGCCACTGTTTGATCATATGATTACAACACTTGTCGCCGATCTCGAAGAACGTGGCCTGCTGGATGAATGCCTGATCGTCGCCATGGGCGAGTTCGGCAGAACTCCCGTGATGGGCACACAAGGCTCTACGGACGGCCGAAATCACTGGACAAACGTGATGTCCATGGCCATGGCGGGCGGTGGGCTCAAACACGGCCAGGTGATTGGATCCACAGAATCTGAAGGCGGTTATATTAAGGACCGGCCCGTTACTCCAGCCGACTTGGCCGCGACCATTTACAGCCATTTCGGCGTCCCACTCGACACCACTTATATTGACGGCGGACAAAGGCCCAGATACGTAGTGGAAGACGGTGGAGAGCCAATCCACGAACTTTTCTGAGTTCCGTAAACAATTGCAGGGCAGCGATATGAGTACAAACCAGCCGTTTAAAAACCAGACCATTCTGATCACCGGTGCTTCAAGCGGATTAGGCTCTGAATTCGCCCGGCAACTGGTTCAAGGCGGAGCAAATGTTGGGCTGATTGCTCGCCGCGAATCGCATTTGAAAGAACTGGCAGATCAAATCTCTGCGACAGGCCAGAAAGTCGCTTTTGCCGTTGCAGATGTAGGAGACCGTGATTTATTGAATTCGGCAATTTCCGAAATAAAAACATCGTTGAATATCGAGCGGTTTGATCGGGTGATTCTCAACGCTGGAGTAGGAAAAACATTCAGGGCAAAAGATTTCAACGCCCAGGTACTTGAAGAAATGACCCGAATTAATTTTTTCGGCGCCGCCAATACCATTAAAGCCGTTTTGCCGGCGATGATTGATTCAGGTAAGGGCCATATCATTGGAATCAGCAGCCTTTCAGCACGCCGGGGGCTTCCTCTGGGATACGCCTATGGGGCCTCAAAATCCGCATTAACCACGATGCTTGAAGGCTTAAGGGTGGAATTAAAACCGCTGGGTGTAAATGTGACAGTGATTCATCCCGGATTTATCCGTACCCCGATGACCGAAAATCAAATCACAGCCCAGCCTGGCCTATTGGATGCAGATGACGCTGTGCGGAGAATGCTGAGTGCGATTGCAGCAAATCGATTACAATTTAATTTTCCAGGAAAAACCACCATACTCACAGAAACACTTCGCCGGTTGCCAGCGCGAATTTCAGATATGCTCGTCTCTCAATTTGTTCTAAAGGCGATCAATCGCTCTGAACATCAGGATTTACATCACTGAATCCGAATGGTTTTGGGCACGCCCTTAAAGGCTTGTTTAAATTCGCCTACAAAGCCGGCAGGGACTCCGATAAAGGTGGCTCTGGCCCCCCTGACAACCATATTTCCATCAGACGTGGAATAATATTCACCTGGCTTATAAAAAATCGGGTGGCGGTCGATAAATTTGCTACCCACAGGCTTATTCACCACGACGGTCGATCCGGAGCCGCTCACGCTTGAGGCTCCTTCGATAATCGGGCGATTATCAACAACCAGATTTTTATTCTTGGCACAGCCAGCGGAATAAACGGTCAGGCAAATGACTGTTGCAATTTGAAAAGTTCGCTGAATTCTGATAGGCATCAACATCTTGCACAGCCTTTCGCTCGATCCTTGAGTTTCTCTCATTCGAAGTATCGACACCTGGCCAACGATTCGATTCGTCGAAAATCGTCATACAGATCGAATTGACAGAGAGTGGCGCTGAATGTTAGGACAGTGATGGTTCCATGGAAATCGCGAAGATTTCCTGATACGGCGAATTTACCGAATCCACCGGTTGCCCCTGCTGCGACTCCATTCACTGAAATGATTGATGGTTTACTGTGGCTGACTTGCTGGTAAGTGTCCAAAATGCCAAAGAAGCCAAAACAGCCGTTCGCGCTGGTGGAGGGCTGATCGACGCCAAATCGCCTGCCCATGGGCCGCTTGGCCGATGTACCGCTGCAACATGGAAGGCCATTCAGGCCACTGTCAAAACGCAGGCTCCTCTGAGTGCCGCCTTGGGCGAATGGCACGAATGGAGTGCCTTGGATGAGAATCAGACTCATCACGAACTATCATCGCTCAAAGGATTTACATACGCCAAACTCGGCCCTGCCGAATCTGGCGGACGCCTTGAACTTTGGCAGCAGACATTCCTGAAACTCAAGCAATACGCTCCTGCAA
>CAMCFM010000348.1 GCA_945874095.1 Candidatus Kuenenia stuttgartensis | reverse complement strand
TGGTGCAGTCACCGTTCTGTTAAACTGATATCTGACTGAAACCTGTTGCGTCATTTGAAAAAAAATGGCTGAAACCATGCCGTCCTGATTGGTACTTCAACTATGCATAAGCCTCAATTTATTGCTCAGGAATCGGGTGGAGATTGCGGAGCAGCCGCATTGGCCATGGTTCTGGGGCAGTTTGATTACAATGAATCGCCCCTGAAAATATCCAGGGCTCTCACAACGATTGGAGCAAACGGCCAGCCCAGCATTAAGACTCATCAACTGGCCAATTACGCTCGCGGTCTTGGTTTTTCAAGCACAGTCGCCCAGTTTTCAGAACCTTGGAAAGTTCTCGTGAACTCCTTTGAAGCCGGCTTCGGGGTGATCATAAACCACCGACTCTCCAAGGACAAGCCGACAGGGCATTTCTCAGTCCTATCCCAGATCAGCCAGGCTGACGATTTTGTAAGACTTCACGACCCTCAGCGTGGGCCAAATTTGCGAACCACCCGGCAAGAACTGCTCGAACTCTGGTCGCCGTTGGTACCTGGTTCACAAATTGCCGGCATGGTGGGTGTGATCATCGGTCCTAGACCTGTAGGAGGTGTCGCTGGAGTCTGCTCATCTTGCAGCCAGGATTATGATGACAATACTCCATTAAAATGCGAAAGCTGTTCGATTATTTTAGAGCCTCTTCCGGGCTTCCCAATCGGCTGTTTGTCTGAAGTCTGCCGTAGAAAGCTCTGGCGTAAGATATTCTGTCCGAATTGCGACAGAGTCTGGTCAGGATCTAACTTACCACTCAAGCCCATGAATGCAACCGCCAAGGCTGGTGTAGCCCCTGGCTACGAAAAAAGCCTGATAAACGACCAAGCCAATCCAGGCGAAACCACAGATGACCTCATCAGCAACAGCAAAGTCGAGCCTGAGGAAGATCTTAGTGCGCAGAAGCTGGCTGAGGCCCTCAAGTCGATCCCATTGCCCGACTGGGGGGCGATTGTAGCCTTGGCAGAATCACAAAAGCAGACTCTGCTTGAGCTTTCAGCTTTTTCCAGCATCTCGCATGACCTCACTGAGCGAGCCAGAGAATGGGATACAGCCGCAGATAAAGTACGACAAGAGGCCAGCCAAATGGAGGCATATCGCAACGGCTTGGCATCAGAGATTCAAGCATCTGCCGATTCCATTAAAGTTAAAACCGAGGCGGTAAAGCAGCTTGGCGAAATCATTCCAGAAGCGGAACAAGAGGTTCCGCCTGCTGAAAACAAGCCTGAAAAGCCAGCACTGCCCTCAGGTCTGGATCTTGTTTCGATGCTAATGTCTATGGCTAAAAAGAAGGGTTGATTAATACATCCAGCGAAAGTCGACGGTCACGATCGGGTTGCCCCACGACTGCGACCCCATCCCAAAGAGCAGGCCCATACCGAGGTCGGCCTTATTGCCGAACGCCACACGGGCACCGGGGCCAATATTCCAGTAAGACTGGGTGTTGGCTGGCCTTGAAAGTGCTGAAATCTGCTTGTCGGCGGTGTAGAAAAGTTGTGTGTAGCGGCCGTTCTGGAAAGTCCATCCGTCTACCTCAAGAACGCCGATCAAAGGAACGTTTGGGATAATCTCCAATAGCTCATGATTGAGCGAGAACTTGCTCAAAAGCACGCTACCAAAGTAGTTAGAGCCGCCCAGTGGAACCCATTCACCGAGTTGACCTTGGAAGTAGGTTTTCTCCGAAAGCTTTGTGGACCACAGCAGCGAAGGCTCCAGCCGCACGACGCCCAAACCTGTTCCATTACTGGCGTTACCGATCGGCAAGTAGGTCTTGAACTGAAAGGTGAGAAGGAGTAGTTCTGAATCGATAATCACGCTCTTCGTACCCAGACTCATGTCGCCGAAGCCTGCTGCTCCGTTGTACGTATCATTTGTGTTCACAAGACGATATGGGAAGTTCAGAAAGAATGCCATCTTACCGCCGGCACCAGCTTCCATGCTGTAAGTGGCGTCGTTGATGTTCGCAAAAATGGGCTGAGGGACCGGTGGCTTGATGCCTTTTGTGCTTTGGGCCAGCCGCAAAGGCTTGGGGCCAAGGCCCTGACCATTGGCACCTGACCAGAAGAATCCGCCACGATCGGGTGTGGTGATGTTCGACCATCGGTCATATCTGAGCCGAAACATGGTCTGAGGCCGAGGGCTGTCGAGCATCAATCCTGCATTGGCGAGCGGCTTCCACGACGGTTCATAGCAAGGGTCTGGACACGAAAGACATTGATAAATCAGGGACGAGACCCGCTGAAACAATGAATCGCCCGTATAGGGATAGCACATGGCTCGGCCCGGTGTGCATCGGCCAGTCGCGCAGTAGCCAAAGTTGAGGTCGCCCGGGTCGCCCAACTGACCGCATCGAGTGCAACCGACTTTGGAAACGCCAGGATCAATCAAGGCCATTTCCGGTGAACTGTATGAAACCTGAGTTAGACTGTTATCCCTGCGAGCTATTACCACGAGCGAGCTGTTGGAGATGCTTTGGGGTCGGCCACCTGGATCCGTCGAGGTTGGAGCCTGAACAGTCGGCATGGCGACTGGATTGCCTAACGCTTCGACATCAGCCGCGGTAATTTTTGGTTTATCCGGTTTAGTCGGGTTAGCAGGCACCTTTGGATCAAAGTCCATTTCAAGGTAATGCCCTAAATCTGGCATACCGAGATCGGGAACTTCGACAATCCGTACCATCTTGGATGCCGGTTTTTGTGCCGCAGCAGCGTTGCCTTGGATCGGCATGGCCACCGTTTGCGCATCCACTACAACTTGAGACCAAATCAAGAGATACAGCGCAAGGACTAAAATGCGGCTAAATCCAGATATCGCCTTGTATTTACGCTGCATATTCATTGATTTTAAGCGTCCCATGAGGCCCCCGATTTAGAGAATCCATTCTCTTTAATATAAATCATGGCGATTTTGAAATTTACGTCAATCTCAGTTCCAGCGAATTCACTATCATTCCTCAGGTAAACCAAGCTCCCTACGAATTTGCATCAAAACGGCTGGGTCTTCCACAAGTCTAGCCATGAGTTGTGGGTACGAGAGTTCGCCGAGCTCGACGGCCTTGCGAATCAGATAGGGGATCGGGCTGTGGGGCTCGAGTTGGATCAGCAGTTCAGCTGTATTGCGAAGCTGAGTATAAATCGCATTCCGCGCTGCCACAGCATTTTGAGGGTTCCACTGCCCCATGCCGTTGCCGCCGGCTGAACTGTTCCCAGCAGTTTCGTCTGCTCCCGAACTCTCTTCGCTGTCATCACTTGCGTATCCGGCAGCAGGCTGTAATTTTTTAGAGATACCACCAGCGATACCCAAGCACTCTTCTACGGATTTCCTCAATCCAACTAAAGATGGAGAATAAGGCCCCATGTAATCATCAAGGGTTGTCTGTAATTGACTTATGGTCTCAATGCAGTCTTTTAAGGCCTGAAGATTTTCCTCCGCAAGTTGAGGGTCCATCTCGGTAATCAGCCGATTGATCTCATCGAATGAAACACGCGAGTCAGGCTTCTTGGAATTCCCCCAATCGAGGACACTGACCTGCTGGCCGTCTGCAACCAGGACAGGCAGCATCCGGATCGTGGTCGGAAAGCGTGCCCCTCGTTCGGCATCAGCCAGCCAATTGAACGGGCCTGCGCGAGTTTCCAAGTCTTCTTCAGTCTCGACAAGTGGGTACGTAAACTCCCAACACTGATGAACATAGCTCAACATAAATGCCAAAGACTTTGAGAGTCCGGGAAAACCATCAATCCGAGTCACAGCCTCAACCAACCGTACCACCAGATTCAAATCCTTGGTTTGGTTGATGAGTGTCTGGCAAGCCAGGCTGACAATATCTTCCCAGTCAGCATATTTTGGAGTTTCTGGACGCTGAGGATCGTTTTCATCAAAAAGACTTGGGTCAATTTCTTTACGATCATCATCCAGACGTGTTTTCACGACGTAATCTAACGACTGGCCAGCAGGGTTCTCGCCAGGAATCGGAGCCAGTAATTCTTCGAAATCAGGAATCTGCATGGGAAGCCGCCAGTTGTTTCGTCAGGGTGTTCGCATTTCTCTAGCAAGCTTTCGAAGGGGCCATCGAACCGATCGCTCTCGTGCCCCAACCACCTCACATAATTATCATGCCCTATAATCGCTAAAGGTCAACAGATAATTTGTTCAAAATCAGCTTTAATACTCTGAGCAGTCAGCAATCAGTTTTTCATGTTGCTTCCCAAAAGTATCGAATTACAAATTCAGAGATGTCTGATTATTAGCTGAATGAAATATAATTGGACAATCCACAAGGCTTCTTATATACTCATCACAGTGCCATAAAGCGATCGATTACGCGATTCACAAACTGGATAGAAACATGATCAAAGTACTGATTTGGGAAAACGCGTTCTTGATCGGAGCGATGAAGCACCCAGGACACTCTGCGCTTGCAATCACCGAAGGCCATCTGGCAGAAACATATGTAAGCTGGTGGCCAGCATCAGCGACTGCTGAAGAAAATCAGGCGCGTGGATTTCGCAAAGGTGGCCGGCAAGACATTCAAACCGATTACCGAAAAGAACTTGGTGATAGAGCCCGTCTGGCACTTTCAGGTGGGGCGGCACCAAGAGATGGTCAAACGAACGAACCTGTGGTTGATGATCGTGGCGTCCATATCTTAAATATGGCCGATGATTGGATGCAAAAGCCCCAGCATATCATTGATGTACCCTCGTTTGACGATCGCAACCTTCAGCAGGGGCAACCGGTGATCGGTCTCTGTGAAGCGAATATGCGCGACTGGTGGCGACTTTATTCCAATACCGTGATCAATCGCAACACGCATCATCAATACAAATTTGTAAGTAACAGATTCAATTGTTCGGCAGTGGCTATGGCTGGTCTTGTAGCTGGAGGATCTAGCGGATTTGTCAAGCCCAGTAAAGCCTGGTTTTATTATACGCCTAATGATATTAGAGATTATGCCTTTGACTTAAGGAATAAACTCAACGAAATGAATGATCAAGCCACCCAGATCAATGCTCAGTTACTGGCCCAATATCGAAGTTACCAACCTGCCCGGCGTCAAGTCGGTGGAATTGATTATCTGCATCGAACTCTCGCAGGCGATACGAGGGTTTTTGATATTTGGTCAGAAGCCGACTGGCGACGTGAGAGCGGACGAAATGTGTTCATCGGACGCCGGAAAGAACAGGTTGCCGCAATTGATACCCACATACGCGATTATTGGAGTCGAGGCCAAGAATGGGATGA
>CAMCFM010000347.1 GCA_945874095.1 Candidatus Kuenenia stuttgartensis | reverse complement strand
AACGCCCAGCCTCTGGCCGCCGACTACAGCGGAGACTTCAAGGCCGACTTCGGCGTGACCTATGTCACAGGCGATCAACGATACTTCTCCTATCAAGATTCGTCCACGTTCCAAACCGTCACAAAGCCACTCGGCAACGCCACTTCCGTCCCCGTCGTGGCTGATTACAACCTCGACTTCAAGGCCGATCTGGCTGTTACGGAAGTCACGGCTGATAGCAAGCTTCGCTGGACAATCTCCCTCCCAGGCGGGAACGTCACCGCCGTGTTCGGAGCCTCTACGGACATCCCTGTCCCTGACGATTACAACGGCGACGGCAAGGCCGAAATTGCGACCTACAAGCCCGTCACCACCGACTCTAACGGGAACGTGACTGGCGGAGGTGTCTGGTCTTATAATCAATCGCCAGCCGTTCCAGAGGTAGTCAGCCGTAGCTTTGGGATCATCAACGGAGTGGCTGTCAACAGTCCTCTCCAGTTCCGCCTTCCACCCGTCCCAGTGCCGATCCAGATTGCCGCACCTGTGCTTTATGCGGCAGATGACTCCGGCACCAAGGGCGACAATGTGACCAACGTGGCCCAGCCTCGCCTTCAGGGCCTGACCAAAGCTGGTTACATCGTCAGGTTCTATGAAGTGGTTGCTGGATCTCCCGTTCTGCTCGGTTCGCAAGTGGCCGACCTTCTGGGTGCCTATCTCTTCCAGGTTCCCAACCCATTGGCCGTTGGTGCTCACTCCTTCTATGTGACGGCTCAGGATCAGACTGGTGTTGTCTCAGCTCCAAGCCCGATACTAACCATCACCATCGAAAGCCAAGGCTCTGGAGTGTCCGTTCCACCAGCTGGAGGCGGTGGCCCATCGAGCGGCTCGGCCGGATCGGGCACCGGCGGAACTGTGACTGGTAATGTCGCCACAAACGGCTCAACCAGCAACATCGTTCCCAAGGTCTCGCCTTCAACCAAGAAGCCAGCTCCGAAGGCCAAGCCCAAGCCCAAGCCCAAGCCAACACCTAAGCCCAAGGCAGTGCCAAAGGCAAAGGCGACTCCAAAGCCAAAGGCGGCTGTTAAGCCTGTGGTGAAGAAGTAAGCCGGTCTGGACGTTTCTCCAGATCAAAATCGCTCGTCGATAATCGTAGCCCCCGGCCCTTTGGAAGCCCGCCCCTATACGGCTTCCAATGTATCCGGGGGTTCTTTATTTCTATTTTTGTTAAATAATCGCTCCAGAACACGCCCAGATCAGACATCTTTTTCGTTTTGCACCACGGGCGAAACGCTTAGGGGTCAAACGACTTGCGCCGACATAAAAAGGCTCTGGAAATGGCTGGTTTTTGACAGCTATCTCTGATCCCGACCCATTCACGCTAAAAACAGACCGTTTCTGGTTTTGCACCGTGAACGAAACGCCTGAGGATCAAACAACTTGCGCCAACAAAAAAAAGGCTGGTTTTTATAGCACACATCTCTAAAAAATGTAGGGTGGGGTGAAGCCCACCCGCTTCTAAGGTGAATCATCAATTATCGAGACAAACGCGTTTCTCAAAAACGCTCAAAACTATTTGAGAGAAATTTGCTACGAGGTAGGGTCGGATGAATGGTCGGATGAATCCAAATATCCTCCTAGTCTATCCATCTATCATCCTGTAAGACGATTCAAAATCGGTGCCGTATCACGAAAGAACTCCAAAATGGAATCCATATTCTCGGTCTATCCCTTAAAGTTTGTTTTGGCTTTATCAATCCCGGTTTGTGTTAAATATTCGAACCGGGGCTAGCGCCAAGCCCGGCTAGAAAGATGGCACTATCGCCGGTTGTTTTGGTTTTACCTAGCCGGTCTTTGCGATAGCCCCGGTTGTTTTGGCTTTATCAATCCCGGTTTGTGTTAAATATTCGAACCGGGCCTATCGCCAAGCCCGGCTAGAAAGATGGCACTATCGCCGGTTTCTGTTGGAAATTCGAACCGGCCCTATCGCTAATCCCGGCAAGGAACCATCCCTCTCTCCCATCCCCTCATGTCGCTTTCCGTCACCGTCAACACGCTTCATGAACGCACCCATTTGACCCAAAGCCATTCCGGGATGTATGATACTCCTATCTATGTTTTCAGTTTAGCCTGAGACCGTGTTTAACTGGTAACATAGGATGGTTAGATAAGAGATTCGTTCAGAGTCGTTTGGTCTGGTTGAGCCAGTTCTTTCATTGCACCCCTGAGAGGCTTTAGTTGTGCCGCCTGTATTCACCTCATCGCATCAGATCACCGCTCCATCACCACCTCAGACCACTTCCGCCAGCCGTTCTCTCGAACGTCGCGTGATTCCTGGAGCTGTGGTCGCCTTTGTTTTACTGTGCATCTCGATGGGTGTTCGGTATCGTATGGAAGCCTCTGTCAATCAAAGGATTACGGCTACTCAGTTCAGCCCTTTTCCGCTCTCTGAGATCCCGATCAGCATCGGACCCTGGCAAGGCGTCGATCAAGAACTTGACCCGTTCATCGCTCGCAAAACCGGCAGCACTGACTACATCATGAGGCGCTATTCCAACCAGCAAACCGGCGCTGTGGTCGAACTCCTCATGCTCTATGGCCCTGCCGCTGAAATGGGTTACCACAAGCCTGACGCTTGTTACCCGAACGCCGGTTATAAGCTCGTCGGTGGGGGCGATCTCCGCCCGGTCGGGTTCGGAACCCCGCCTGACCAACGGTCGATTGGCTTCAAAAACCTCGTTTTTCAGCGTGGTGAAGGGGGCCTTGCAGACCGTCAGCAAGTCTATTACGTCTGGCGATATAGCGATATCTATGCCCTTGATCTCGGTCAGCCAAGCAAGTTTGGCCGACTTCCTGGAATGTTTAAAATCCAAGTGGCCAGAGGACTTGCACCAAGTGAATCGGCCGACGGTCGAGCCAATCAAGCCAACCCCTGTGAAGATCTGCTCGCCAGACTCATGCCCGTCTTTGAATCCAAAGTCGATGGCGGTTCGCTAAAACCTGTTCCTACACTGATCACGCGCAACAGATCTAATCACGATCCTCGTTGATTCGTTCACCGGTCTCGCAAGCCTGTTTTTCTTGAATGATTGGTTTTAGAAAATGATGAACAATCATCACCCCGACCCGCGAAATCAAAATCTCTCCTCCCAACTCCCTGCCCATACTCAAGCCCATCACCAGGGGGCCGCTCTCTGGAGCAACCCTGGTTATGATCATCATGAACCGGAACATTCCCCAAAAGGGATCGGCGTTGGAACTGTCTGGAGAGCCATCCGAAGGCACTGGTGGCAGGCGGCTTTGCTCTGGTCGATCACCAGCGGTGGATTGATGTTTCTGGCATTTACCCGGGTAAAACCAACGTTTTTATCGTTTGCCCTTTTGCGCGTGGAGCCGCCCCGGGCCAGCATTTTCGGCCCATCGCTCAACACCCTCAGTATCGACCAGATCAAACGCACGCATATGCAACTGATCAAGGCACCTGACGTTCTTTCGGATGCGGTATCGGAGAACCCGGAAATTCTTCAGCTCACAGAGCTTAAGGACAGCACATCGCCCGAGTTCGTGATGGATAAAAAAATCAACGTCGTCGATCGGCTCAACAGCGAGCTGATTGAAGTCCAGATGATCGGCACATCGCCTCAGAATGCCACTGAAATCGTCAATGCTGTCGTAAAAAGCTATCTCAAACAGGCGGGCCGATGGGCCAATGAAACCACCACAGCCCAGATTGGGAAACTGACCCGCGAGCTGGAGCGACGCAGTAAAGAGGTGGAAGACCTCCGCCGGAATATCCAGTTGCTCGGCACGGAACTCGGCGCAGCTGATCCGGAACTGATCAAAGACCGGTCTCGGCTGACCCTGGCCGAATATACGCGATTGTCTCAGGCTTTGAGTGAACTCGAATTTGAGCGGTTATCGGCTGAAAGTCGCGTTGAACGGCTTCGCGGTGAACTGGCTCAGCCTGCGGCTTTTTCGCATCGCCAGAATCTTCAAGATGCAACTTACGAAGCGTTTTATGCCGATGCCGATGTCGCAGAACTGGCTGACGCTCTCGATGCCTCGAAAATTCGCCTGGAAAAACTCAATAAAGTCTCCCGTGGTCAGGATGTGACGCACAGAGACATGAACGAGCGGATTGCCGATATCAAATCTAAAATCAAGGTCTTGTGGGAGCGTCGTCGCCCGATCATTGAAAAACAACTCGCCCAGCAAGGGGCAGGGCAGACCACCTCCACACTCGATCGGGAACTCCGTGAGGCGGAAAATCAGTATCACGATCTCATGGTACGTGAAAAAGCCATCCGCAAGAATATGCAGGAAAGCAAAATCACGCTCGAAAACGATGAGTCCAAAGAGCTTCAGCTTGCATTTCGAAGGGCCGATCTTTCGCGCTCCGAGTCCATTCTGGACAGCGTTCAGCGTGCCCTTGAACAATTGCAATTTGAAAGTCAGGGTCAAACTCAAATCAGCCTGATCCAAACCGCCCGGCCCATCGGCCTCCCATCCAACGACAAACGATGGAGGTTCATGGCCATGGCCCCCCTCGGCATGTTTCTCGCCGTTGCAGGCCTTTGTGTGCTGGTGGAAGTCCGTTCCGGAAGGGTTTCAAATCCAGACGATCTCACCCATCGTTCAAGGCTTGAAGTGCTCGGAGTTGTCCCACCTTTGCCGAACCCCCGATCGGCCAGAAAGCTCATGGGCGGGATCGATGAAACACGCCTCAGACGTCAATTGGTGGAATATATCCAGTCTATCGACCATCTCCGGGTGGCCATTTCGTCAAGTCTCGGAGGCGATGGTCTCCACCATTCCGTCCTGATCACCAGCGCATTCGGCGGAGAAGGCAAAACCACGCTTTCAGCACAGCTTGCAGGCCGCTGCGCCAATGCAGGAATCACCACGGTGGTGATTGACGGAGATCTGCGCAACCCGACCCTGACACGCACCTTGGAAGCTGTGGAACTGCCCGGCCTGACCAATATTCTCAAGGGTGGTACGAGTATCGAAAAATGCCTGGTCCGAATTGGTGAAGGCGGAGGGTTTTATCTGCTCCCGGCCGGCACGATCCACGGCGACCCAAGCCGGATCCTGGAAGGCCCGAAGCTGGGAAAAATCATCGCCCATTTGCGTGAGACCTATGAGATGGTCATTATCGACTCAGCCCCGGTCCTGCCCGTTCCTGATGCCCTCATATTCGGCAAATGGGTTCAGGGAATTGTTCTGGCTGTGAGATACGATACAAGCCGGTTTCAAATGATTGAACGCGCTTATAAACGCCTGTCAGCCTTAAGGGCACC
>CAMCFM010000346.1 GCA_945874095.1 Candidatus Kuenenia stuttgartensis | reverse complement strand
TCGGAATTCGCTGTGACACCCTGGATCATCGGCGGAGTGGCGATTGCACTCGCAGCTGGAGCGGTTACGATGTGGAGAAGCCTGCGAACAACCAACGACCTCACAAGCGAGAGCTGGTCAGCCGGCGATCAACCTTTGAAGTGGGCTCGTGATCTGGCGGCGGCAGTCACTCCGCCTGAGCCTCATTTAACACCCGTGGATGAAGCGGCCAGGGCGGCGAATGTGCTGAGTGGATGGATTTCCGCAAGTCAAGACGATGACAACGTTTCAGAATCCTCCTAACACGCTCCGGGGATCAGGTCAATGAACGACTCACAACCCATGACGACTCCCCGACCTATGACCGTTTCAGCGTCGATCAGGCGAGCCGCTTTGGTTCTGGTCAGCCTGGATGATGATCAGGCCAGCGAGCTTATGCGACGGATGTCGCCTCGGGAAGTGGAAGCGATTACGGCCGCGATCGAGAGTCTTCATGAAATCGATCCAGTCGAACAGGCATCCGCATTAAAAGAATTTCACGAACGGATGGGAACCGTCAGTCCACCTGCAAATCCTTTGAAGAGCGATCGTTCCAAGAAATTGGAAGTCGGCTTGGAGGATTGGCCAGAGGATCAGATTCGAATGGCATTCGATCCGCACCAGGCAGAGGATTGGGCCCTGGCCCTGGCTGATTGTGATCAGCCGGTTGTGGACCGCATCTTAAAATCGTTGAATCGCACCGACCGGAAACAAGTCCTTAGAGCCGATCAATCAAGGGGTCCATGGAGACTTCATGAACCTCACGCAGCCCGTCTCCGAATTCAGGCCAGAATTGCACATCTATAATGATGTGACGCAGGAAATGGATTGAGTGATGGAAATAAATGGATTGGATTCCAGAACCGCTTCTTTTAAAACTACCTATTTTCACAGCACGTCTCAGGCCGCATAATCGCGCTGGTTCGTTATCGGTATCGCTTGCGATGGCACCCACTGTCGGTCGATAATGGTTATACGTGAAGTTGACGATAGTCAAAAGTGTTGGCATTTGGCGGCAAGGGAGTGGGACATGGGTCGTTCCCGTAAACGGACGTACCACTTGGACACCATCGAACATCGCCTGACCGGTCCCAAGCGGATCGGCTTCTTTGGCTATCGAAATGTTGGCAAAACCACTTTGCTGGCCATGCTTTATCGTCAGGCATCCACAGGCCAGATTCCTGGATGCAGGCTCGCCTCGCTTGATTCCGGTACAGCCGAATATCTGGCCGATAAAATTGCCCAGATTGAATCCGGCGAGCCACCGGCTGGAACCATGGCCGAGACAGACCTGAATCTCAGGCTTTATCATGGTCCGGCACGGATGGACCTGACGGTGAAAGATTATCAGGGAGAACACGTTGCGCTCGGGAGCCGCGAGCCGATTCGCGATTTCCTGGCCGGCTGCGATGCCATCCTTTTATGCCTTGATCCGGAAAGTGCCCTCAGGCCAGCGGATCGTCGCCGTCGCCAGCAAGAGATCGAAATCCTTCTGGAGCAATGCCTTGAGCAATCTGAACGGTCGCACATGCATCGCCCTGTGGCGCTTGTCCTGACCAAGTTCGACCGCGTTCTGGCAGCTCATCAATCACGTCAGATCGGTTCTACAAATCGTTCCCGTCAGATTCCTTACGACGATCATTACGACGACGCAGATGACGATTATGAAGCTGATCGCGTTCTGCCTCAGACCGCCTCGCGACGTCAGTCGCCAGCCAACCTCCCGGCCCTTTCGCCTGGAGAGGTCGAGCGACTGGTGGAATCCCAATACGGCATGACCGCTCACGCTCTGGCCACACATGCCAGACGCTCTGCCGTGTTTGCCGTATCCAGCTACGGCTTCGGCGCTTCGGACGACGGCCGTCCGCCTCATCATCTCAATCCTATCGGTCTCGAAGGGCCTCTGACCTGGTTGGCCGATCAGTTGGAATCCTCCGATCGCGACCAGCTTGACTGGCTCTGGGACCTGGCGCCTGAGGACATGGCCCGGCTCGGCCGCTGCCTGAAGGCATACGAACGGCGGTATCCGGAATCTCCACACGCCAAGGGGTTCCGCAAAAAACTCAACCGCTTGCGTCGGGCCAAGTTCCGGAAGCGAATCGTGACAACCGTGGCCATGGGTGGTCTGGCCGTGGGAAGCGTTGCAGGTTACGACATGGTGGGATATCGCCTGGCCGTTCGGTTCGAGCAAGGAAACGCTGCTCCGGCTGTGGCTCAGAACTGGACTGAAATGCGAAGCTGGCACCCGACCATGGGCCTGTTCTTCCCCAAAATGGAAGAAGACGCCCGGGCCCGATCCGCTCGCTGGGCTGTGGCATCCGCTGAGCAGAAAGTCAATTTGGGGACAGCTTCCCCTAACGTTAAGCAGGAGCTGGCTGTCCTGAAAGAAAAGTCACCTGAATTGGCTCCAGCCATCGCCAAGGTGGAAGCGGCTCAGGATAAGCGCAGCCACGATGAACTTTGGAAGCAGATCAAGTCAGAAATGCTCATTCCAGGGGAAGACCCTCAAAAGATCCGCAATAAGGTTGTGGAGTTATTGAAGGGGCATCCGGAATCGCCGCATCGCGATGAAGCCACTGCACTTATCGTGAAGTTATCGGATCAGATTGCCAAAGTTGCGACCGATCGTGATCGCAAGCGGGTGGAAAATCTGGCGCTGGCAGCACGTATGCCGAAGGCCGATCTTCAAGACGTTTTGCGACAGGCCAGGCTGTTTCTGGATCAGAATCCAGACACAGGCTTAAGGTCTGACCTGGAAGGACTTGTGACGGATGTGACAGGCAGGATCGACGAACGTGATATCGAAACGGCCCGCGATTACACCCGTAAATATCCGACCAATTTCTCGACCCGACTCGAGCGTTATCAGGACTATTTGAAGAATCATGCCGCGGGCGGGAAGTATCTGAGCGAGGCGATGGAAGCCAAGACCCAAATCCTTAAGGACTGGGACGTTCACGCCTACAGGCAGGCTTACGACCATCTGGTTTCCCACCCGGAAGATATCAACGAAGTGGCTCGATTGCTGCGTGATTATCTTCGCGACCATGCCGACGGCCGATTCGCCAAACCATCGCGTGAGTTCATCACCTGGTGGGATAAAGTCCATCAGCCTCAGACGTATAAAGTCACTCTGCGGCGCGGCGAATTCGACGAAAGTCTGACCAAATACCTCAGTGGTGGAGGTCCGGACCTTTCCATTACGGTCGAGGTGGCTGGAGTGCGATATGGCCCGTCTCCAGTGGTGAAGAATAATTTGAAGCCGATCTGGGACTGGGCTTTCCCGAAGCCTGTGGTCTGGAAGCTGGGCGACCCGGTTGCAATTCAGATCACCGATCACGACTGGTGGGATTCCCCGGTGGACAGTTATAAGAGTAAGCCCAACGATCCACTGGCTTTAAGGTCGTTTAACGGAACGATCAAGTGCGATTCAGGGGCCCGATTGACACTGACCACCGATTTCAAGGTGCCGGAACTGCCCAAGCCGGAATTGTGACTCCAATAAGTAAAAAAGATGGGCGGCATCCTGGTGACCATCCTTTTCCAGCAGGCAATTTACGGGTCGTTCCCGTTTTGGGATAAAGGTTATGCCGTTTTGGCACGATCCGAAGGCTGCCACGACGATTGGGTTGCCGACTTCACCCGAATGTGTCAATCGCTGGGCCAACCACCCAGCGAAGCCCATCCTCTGGTGGATCATCTGATTCTGGCTAAGAAACTTCCCAGTGGCCCTTGGGTCATCGCGATGGGTTCTGCCCAAGGCTGTGATGACAGGGGCCGGCCGGGTGCGTGGGCGTTTCATGGGATTTTTTTGAGCGGCCGTGAATATCGCCGGGCAGGAGCGTCTCCATTTCGATTAAAAGAAAATTTTATCCGAGACTTTCATTCAGGAATGCAATTAAAAGCCGGTGTCATTCATTTAAGTAAAATGGATGACCAGGTCATTGATGTACCAGTGCTGAACCCGTTATGCGAACAACTCTTAGTAAAGGGTTGCAAACTGAGGCTGCTGACAGACGACCCGTTGGAATTGCAATCGCTGGAAAGTATCTGGAATCAGGGTTCCTCCAAATTAAGAACCAAACGCTCGATCACCACCTGGGCGTTTCGGCCTGAAGTGGACTTTGATCTGGCTGGGGTGGCTCCATCCCGCTGGCCCGATTCTCTCGTCAGGAAAAGCCGACGGATGTGGGCTGTCACTCCAGAGGAGTTGCAATCAGAGGCTCACGAACCATTCGGCCTAAAGAAATGGTCTATTCAAAGAATCGGGTGGGTGGTCGGTGCAATTGCGTTGATGATCATGGGGATGATTGTCTTTTGGCCGGTCGGAAACGACGGGTCAGAAAATCGTGCCTCGAATCAGTTTGAGCCGGAAAACCGGCCTCCATTGCCCACCGATTTTCAGGGCCATCCCGAACCAGCCAATCTGAAGGCGGCTGTGAACGAACAATTGGCAGACTGGTGCGACCGACTGGAACTGGATCAGGCTGAAGACTTACGCTCCCCTGTTGCTTCTGCGAAACTTATCGCGTCCTCTATACGTTACGCAGGCCCTCCGGTGGCAAGCGGTCGTGCAGAATCGTTTAGGAAGATCCAGCCCTGGCCAGAGGTTGCAGCGGAATCAGCCAACGGGAGCTCGGTTTACGCCCTATCCGTTCTAGCTTGGTGCGTGAACGCTCCGGATCTGCAAATCAAGGCCAGAGAAATTCATAGTCCAGCGGAGGTTCGCCAATGGTTTGAAGCCCTTCGCGAACGACTTCTACCGGATGACTTAACTGATCTTGCGAAAACAGCTTCTGTACAGAATGGTCCGGAATGGGTCGAATTTCGATTCCATTTGAATCGTCTCATGCGTCTGAAATAAAAACTTGTACAGTTCCATTGAAAAATGAGGGGGAATGCCGAGTGATCATTCAATGGAGCTTTCGGGATCATCTGAATCTCTCTGGATTTGTATTGAAATGGATGGTGATTGGGTTGTTGCTTGGCTTGACTGTGGGCACATCGGTGGCGTTTTTCCTGTGGTCGCTTGATCAGGTCATTCAAATCCACTGGGAGAACCCCTGGCTACTTTATTTCCTTCCACTGGCAGGGCTTGCATCGGGTTTGATGTATCACAAGTGGGGGCAATCGGTGGAAGCGGGAAACAATCTGGTCATGGAGCAGATCCATGAACCAGGGGGCGGAATTCCGATCCGAATGGCTCCGTTTGTTTTGATCGGGACACTGATTACGCATTTATTTGGTGGTTCAGCGGGTCGGGAAGGCAC
>CAMCFM010000345.1 GCA_945874095.1 Candidatus Kuenenia stuttgartensis | reverse complement strand
GGACCGTGTCAAAGATCAACTTGTCGCCCTACCGGGCTCGTCGTCGCTGGCCCTGATGGGTGGTGGTGCTATCCCTGATACAGGTCAATATCCTGTAAAACTGGGCGAAGGTGGCCCTACACTAGGCTCGCTTGACGAGGAATTCGTGCTCGAACGTCGCCCGGGCGAAGCGTTTCGGCTGGGTAGTTCCACTTGGCGGATCGACCGGATTGAGGCTGATCGAGTTGTCGTATCTCCATCTGGTGGAGGCGATATGGTCGTTATGCCGTTTTGGCGAGGCGAAGAATCTCGAAGATCGGCAACCCTTGGAGCGGCCATTGGAGGTTTGATTCGACGGGTGGGTGATCGGGACAAGCACTCAGACATTTTGGTGTATTTAAGGGATCAATGCCGGCTTGATGACGACTCGGCTGGAGACTTGATCCGGTTCATTGATCGCCAGAAACGGGTTGCGGGATCCCTTCCCGATGATCGCACCGTTTTGGTCGAAGCCTTTCGCGATCCCGCAGGCGAAGTGGCATTGGCGATTCTAAGTCCTTGGGGTGGAAGGGTTCATCAGGCTCTTAAACTGATCCTTCAGAATCGACTATTCGACCGTTTTGGATTCAGGCCGGCTGCGCAACATGCTGACGATGGCCTGATTATGCGATTGCCCAGAGATGTCGAGAATCAGCCACCTCTCGACTTGCTCGATCAACTGAGCTTTGGCGAAGCAAGTGAACGACTGCGACTTGAACTTGCAGACAGCGCCCTTTTCGGGCTCAGGTTTCGTCAAAATGCGTCACGGGCACTGCTCTTGCCCAGACCTGATCCTGGGAAACGTACACCTCTATGGCTTCAGCGGTTGCGTGCGAAAGACCTGCTTCAGGTGGTCCGCCAGATGCCTGATTTTCCGATCGTTTTAGAGTGTTACAGAGAATGTCTGACGCAGGATCTGGATCTCGATCTTTTGAGAAATCTTTTGGAGCAAATTGAGGCTGGTTCAATACGGATTGTCAAGCGATCAGGCGAGTCTGCAAGCCCATTTGCAGCCGATCTGATGAACCGGTTTGAACGGAAATTTCTTTATGAATGGGATCAACCTCATCAAGCAAAAGGTGGGCGAGAGCGTGCAAATCTTGCGGAACCACCTCCCGGGGCAGTGCTTGACGAGTTGCTTGATCCACGTGCGGTGGAACGGCTTGGGCAGCGTTTGGCGGATGCCTGGAAAAGGCCAGTCCGGTCGGCTGAAGAACTGGCTGAACGAATCGAACGTTTGGGTGATCTCAGCTCTCATGAAGTGATTCCGGAACTTCAACCATTTCTGGATCAATTGGCTGATCGAAAAATCTGCGTTTATTTAAATTCGTATTCTGCAAAACATGGTTTGTGGATTGCTGCAGAGGAACATGCGAATTATCAGGCCGCTTTTCCTTATTTATTTCCGAACTCCAAAAAAGAGTCGAAAAAAGCGGCTGTCACTGACATGAGTGAAGCCAGGTGGGCGGCATTGGACAAGATCTGTACCCGATTTGTGAGGACTCGCTCCCTGATCACGGTGGACGATCTGGTACAGCGATATTCTCTGGAGCCTTCTGTAGCTGCTGACTGGTTGGCAAAATGGACAGAATCAGGCGGATTTGTGAGAATTCCACCGAACGAACAAAACTCCGGGGTCTCGCAGTGGGCAGATGCCCGGCACATGCGTCGAATGGTCGAGATGAGTTTGTCGCAGCGTCGTCGTGATGTGCAATCGATTTCACCTGAATCTTGGGCCGCCTGGGTTGCGGACCGTGCCTTTGGGACAGAAATGGCCCATCAAAAACTCCAGGGAAACGCTGGTTTAGAGGCACTATCTAAAATCCTGATGCCACTCCAGGGTTGGTCAGCAACTCCCAGGGAATGGCGTGAAGCGATCCTTCCCAAGCGGCTTTCAGGTGACTATTTTCAAAACCTGGATGCAATGATGAGGCTTGGTGATTGGTCATGGACTGCAATTTATCAGGCTGAAGATCCTCCAGAAGTGCCCAGAATTGCATTTCAGTATCGTGATTTTCCAGGATTTATTGTAAATACTTCAAATGGCTTAGGGGACGAAAAAGGCTGTGTTGGAGAAATTCGCGATTTGTTGATCAAAACTGGTCCTGCCACATCAGCAGAGATTGCATTAAAATTGGCAAAGCCGATTTCTAATATTAGAAATGGGATGAAAGAACTGGTACGAAGTCAATCCGTGACAAATGAAAAAGTTGTATTTCTCGAACGGTTTTTCAGCTCGGAGTCGCAAACTAAGTCTGGCGGTAGAAAAACGGGTGGCGAACGACAGATCAGCAGGCCTCCCAGACGAATCGACGGTTTTCGGGCATTGCTGGCTCAGCAGGGAGTCGGTGGGGGGCAGCGTGGGTCGGGGCGCAACGCATTGACGCAGGAACCAGGCACTGAAGGGCGTTGGAGGTGGCTGTCAACGGCCGATGATGATGTCACATCAGATCGGGATGAATCGGAAACACGAATGGCGGCCTGGGCTGCATTATTAATGCAACGATATGGTGTCGTTTGCCGCGAAGTGGTCCATTTTGCAGCCCCTGGCCTGGCTTGGGCAGATCTCGCCGATTGGCTTGAATCTGCCGAATGGCGTGGCGAGGTGCGACGCGGCTATTTTGTGGAAGGTCTTTCAGGCGTGCAGTATACGACAGACGATACCGCAAATGAGCTCGTGATGTTTTGCGACCGGATTGCAACAGGTGCTGAGCAAACGGGATTGGATCCATCGATTTATTTGGTCTCAGCGATTGATCCTGCAAACGTTTACGGATCGTCAGCACCATTGGACTTGCCGTTGGTTGATGGTGGTCGTGCCCGATTGCCACGGATCTTGAGCAATTCGCTCGTACTGGTGGACGGTCGCCCTGTCTGGATTGTCCAGGAGCGTGGAAAACGTTTAACCAGCCTCCCACATGCATCCGAAGCGGTTCGTGAGCAGGCACTTCGGCATCTTATCAGAAATTTCACAGGAACTTCAACAAAATGGACGGTGACAGTGCTTGACGATGCCCCACCTGTGACCACAAAATGGGCGGAAGTGTTGGGGCAATTGGGGTTTGTGCATGACGGGCTTTCGATGACCATGTACCGGGGCTTGAGTTGAATCTGTCGGACTAAAGGACTGATTTCAATGGCAGACGACGATAATGAAAATGAGATGCAACTTCATCAGAATATGAATGAGTATGACGGCCAGAACGGCTCTATACTCTGGGATTGCGTGATTATCAGTGACCTGCACCTTGGAAGTGAAGTCTGTCAGGCTCAAGAGTTGGAGAGGTTTTTGGACTGGGTGGTGTCGCGAACCCGAATGCTGATTATCAATGGCGATATTTTTGACGATTTAAATTTCAAGAGATTGAAACGCCACCACTTTAATTGCCTTCGGATTATTCGCAGAAATACAGACAGGGCAGACTTTCGAGTGATCTGGATGCGTGGGAATCACGATGGCCCAGCCGATATTATCAGCCATATTGTAGGAGTGGACATTCTGGACGAGTATTTGTTTGATAATGGCCCATTAAAATTATGGATTTTGCATGGCGATCAGTTCGATACCATTGTGAGTGGCTATAAGGGCCTGACAGAATTCTTTTCGGCCCTTTTTCGAGGAATTCAAATGGTTGTGCCATTGAGATGGTGTCGTTGGATTCGACGTCTATCCAAGGACTTTCAGCGCAATACGCCATTGATTCGGCATCGTGCGACCGAGGAAGCCAAGAGGCGCGAATGCAATTCCGTCACGTGTGGGCATACGCATCATGCTGAAGATACTGTGGTCAATGGAATTCGCTATATTAATACAGGCACTTGGACGGAACAAACCCCCTGCCCTTACCTTTGGATTCATGGAAATGAGATGGGGTTGAGCCAATGGCCGGGCGAGGAGCAGGCGACTCTTGAATTCAAATAAGATTCAAGCGAGATTAATTGTTCATTCTGGACTTCGAAGCTTTTAAGCGAGCAGAAGCCCAGTCGAACTGCTTCTCTGTTTTCTTTGAATTCGCCCAGATGGAATTCATCACACCGCTGGCTTCATCCGGTTTAAACCCACGCGTTACAAGTACATCCATTCCACGCATCTCAACAATGAGATCGCCTGAAACGAATTTCAGGTTGCCATCCACAGGCTTCTGATCTGTAAAGACAGGGCTTTTGTCACTCTTCCACTGTTTTGAAATTCCGGATGTAAATTCGTATGCATCCTGAGCGGTATCCCAGGTCGTCATCCAGACACAGGCGAATTTATTCTTTACGGTTAAGGATTCAAATACACAGAGTGTATCGCCATCCCAGCCTGCGGCTGCATTTCGTCCTCCATTCTGGCTTAATAAAATCCGTATGGTTAATTCGCCAAGAACACTTTCTCCAAGCTGTTTAAATCCGTCAGGAGTTCTAAAGTCTCCAAGTTTAATGGACATTGGCCAGTCACGTTTTGGGCCTTGATATTTTTCGGGATGAATGATTTGTTCGGTGGATACAGGAGGGTTTTCATAGGCTCGATCAAGTGCAGGCCAACCGCCCTGATTCGTTAAACTGGCGCAGAAGACCAATCCCTGAAGGTAGGGGAAAATCAGCGATTCCACCATCACAGGGGGCGATTTTTTCGATGCGGCACCACCTGTCATTGGCATGAAAGGCGTAATCCAGCGCATGACCCTGTTTAATCCTTCGGCAGGCGTGGAGATGATCTGATTCCCTGTCCAATCGCTTTGGCCCACAGCCATCATGGTTAAAGTGGCTTCACCTTCCATCAAAGCGGAAAGGGCGAGTGTTGCATCATCATCGTCGATCACGACTTGCGACATGGCGTCCAAATCGAAATGCTGGTCATCGAGGGCGTGCGTCAATTCGTGGGCCATCACGCCCTGGGCTTCAGCCTTATCAAATCCTTGATCACGCCCCATAATCATTTCCATTAATGAAGCCGGCTTTTTTGGCTTGTCGTCAGGCGCTTTTTCAGGCTCGCGGATCAAGTGCATCGTTTTTGTTTTAGGGTCATAGAATGCGGCCACTTCTTCAGTGAGGAGCTTAACATAAGCGGATTTGAGGTCAAAATCGTGGGGAATTAAATCCATGACCTTCCAGGTGGCTTCATCAATTTTGAATTCCTCAGGTGTCACTTCCTTTTCCCATTCTTCTACCAGCACTTGACCGAGCTTTTCCCGAGGCGTCTCATCGCGTTTGACAGTATTTTTAAAAGGCTTGTGACGTATGCCCGGGAGTAGTTTCTCCATCGCAGCCTGATATTTAATCTGAGCCTGATGAATTTC
>CAMCFM010000344.1 GCA_945874095.1 Candidatus Kuenenia stuttgartensis | reverse complement strand
TATTGTGACAGAATGCTCGACTCATGGTCGGATGTGCTCTTGTCAAGACTTTTACTCTCGGCCATGATCGTTCCCCCTCAGCGCAAGTACACCGACGAAATTGACGCTCACTTTCAGAACCCAGCGATTCGCGAGTTATTTTATGGACTTCCAACATTTTCTGGCTATGACCCGAAAACCGCTCCGGCATCACTTGTCATATTGCCTTGGACAATTCTTCGAGAAGGAGTCTGGTATCCTTCAAAAGGTGGAATTGCAGCGATTCCACAAGCCATTGCGCGAGCCGCAATTGATTTGGGAGTGGAAATCAAAACCAATATCGAGGTGAACCAGATTCATCGCGATCCCTCTGGAAAAGCCATTGGAGTGAGCACGTCAGAAGGATATTTCCCGGCCGATGTGGTGATCTCAAATGCTGACTATATCCGTACCCACCAGATGCTTGAAGGCGGACCGGAATTAAGCCCTTTGATTTTAAAACGCCGGGCAGGGGAAGTCTCGGCTGCTGCAAGTTATTTCACTCTCCAACTTGCTTGCAATCGAAGGTGGGACGAACTCGCCCACCATATGATTTTATTAACCAATGGATCAAACAATGTCTATGAAGAAATTTTTGTCGAGAAGAAATATCCCGACGATCCAGCCATTTATATTAATGTAACTAGCGAGACGGATCCAGACGACGCTTCCAGTGAAGGTTCCAACCCATTCATTGTCGTCGGAATACCACCCATCGAGCCGGGTATGGAACGTGATTCTGAACGAGACTCGAAATATGCCGAATTGATCATCGAAAGAATTGATACCCAGTGGCTCCCAGGGTTTAAAGATTCGATCATAGAAATGAAAATCACTTCAGCACACGACTGGCATGACCGGTTCAGCGCCCATCGAGGCGCAATTTATGGACTCGGAACGGATCAGAATATTCTCGACGGCGCATTTCGCCCAATCAACGTTATCGACGAAGTACCTGGCCTCTATTTTGTCGGAACCTCTGTCCAGCCTGGCCCTGGGATGCCAATGGTAGCACAAAGCGGTAAAATAATTGCATCACTTGTAGAGAAAAACCACCCAGTCCGAAAGAAATCCAAAGGATATCGGCCAAAGTGGGCCAAGTCCACGAAATAACAGGCCTTTCAATGGCTGAATTCCTTTTCATAAATGATTTCAAACTGACCGTGCAAGCATTACTAGAAAAAGTGTTTGAACGGTCAATGTGGATTTGTTTTATCACGATCCTTTCGATCAGAATCTACCTGGAACTCTCGAATCTATATCAGCCAATTTTCGAAGGATATATTGGGCGTCAGATCCCCACTGCGATGGTCGCCAGAGGTCTGGCAACTGGTGGCAGCTTTTTCTATCCCAGCCTTCAAACAGGTCCATTCCCAAGTTTTTTCCTGGTCGAACCGCCAATTTATGGATGGCTTGTATCTTTATTGTACTCAGTCACGGGAATCGAACTGAATGCCTGCGGCCGAATTGTTTCGCTAATTGGTTTGATCTTTGCATGCATCGGTATCTGGTTCATCACTCGTCGATATTTTGGCCTGAAACAAGCAGGTTTTGCTGTTCTCTTTATGGTCTCCTGGCCAGTCACAATACGATACGCCCGCGCCTTTCAACCTGATATGTTGGCGATCGGTATATTTCTTCTTGGAATGAGTTTATATGAAACGTCGTCGAGATCTGGCAAGAAATTAGCTGGAGTCTTTGCCTTAATTCTATTGAGTGTGGCACTTGCAATCAAAATAACACTCTTTCCGCTACTTCTGGTTTTGCCAGGCCTTAATCACCAAAGGTCGAAAAATTCTTCGCTTTATCAAATCGCCCTTATGGCTGTTGTATTAATACCAAGCGTTAGCTGGTATCTTTGGGCCGTCTGGATTGGTACAGCTGACAAATCACATTCTATCGGCCAATCAGGTGATGGACTGACTTTCTGGCTGAAGATGCTTGGCCCTTTAGCCTTATTTTCGAAAGATTCATTAAGTCAAATCGTGCCAAATTTGCTCTGGAAGTCGTTTACTCCTTTCGCAATAATCCTGATTCCTCTATCGACTTCAGTGATGTGGCAAAACCCTCTCATCCAAAGGTGGTTTCTGGGAGTGATTTGCTGGCTATTACTCGTGGGTGCCAAAGCACATCATACCTACTACTGGCTGGTACCTGCGCCTTTGATTGCAATTCTCTGTGCCAGTTGGCTGGCGGATTCCTCATGCAAGCCTTTACAAATTAAAATTCGCACCTTATTTGCATTATGCCTGATTTCACTTGGCTTTTTTCAATCCAGAGAAACCTGGAAAACTCCATCGGAATGGGCACCCATTGCAACAGATTTGACTGTCATTAAAAATCGAATTGAAAGCTCTGGTCCAGGACTATTGATTGCCCACGAGGCGTCGATTTATGCTGTAAACAGATTTGGGCTGCGTTGGGAGTGGTCAGATAAGGCCCAGGAGAGAGCGATTTCTGCATGGGATAGCACATTCACCCCAGCCAACCCATCCCCACTAAAACTACTCGACTTCTACCTAATGCATGGCGGAAGATGGTTTCTGGCTGTGGAGTCCGACCCTGAATGGATCTCCAGCAAGTCTGGTTTGGAGGGACTATTGAAACCATCACGTATTGTTTATCAGTCGGGTGGATTGATATTATATGATCTATTATCGCATCCATCCTCTGAAGGCGACCCATGAGCACCTCAAAAACCGTGACTGTTCCCGAATTTGTCGGCCGTAAAGGCGGCGAACCAATCGTTATGATTACGGCCGCCGACTTTACTCTGGCACGACTTATGGACGGAACAGGCGCTGTCGATTGCCTGCTTGTTGGCGATTCCTTGGGCACCGTTGTTCAAGGCAGGGCGACAACACTGGCGGTCACGCTTGACCAGATGATTTATCATACAGAGATGGTCGTCAGGGGCACGCAGAGGGCCTTGGTCGTGGCCGACATGCCTTTCGGGAGCTATCACGAATCCATCGAGCAGGCTATCCGTAACGCCACTCGTATGATGCAAGCCACTGGCTGCACGGCAGTTAAGCTCGAAGGCGGCCTGCATTTTGCGGATACCGTGAAAGCACTTGTCGAATGCGGAATTCCTGTCATGGGCCATGTCGGGCTGATGCCTCAGACGGTGCATGCCATGGGCGGATACAAAGTTCAGAGGAATGAACAAAAGATACTTGACGACGCCTCGGCTATCTCGGAGGCTGGCGCATTCGGGGTCGTACTCGAATGTCTTCCAGCCGAGCTTGGCAAACGAGTTACGGAGATGATCAAGGTACCTACGATCGGAATCGGGGCCGGTGTTCATTGCGATGGACAGGTACTGGTAGGGCACGACCTTCTGGGCCTTTTTGACGGCCATAGGCCTAAATTTGTCAGGCCTTACGCGGATCTCAAAGAAGTGGTACGAGACTGCGTGAAACGGTTTTCGAGTGACGTGAGAGCACGATCTTTCCCTTCATCTGACGAGTCGTTTCGTTGATTTCAATCGAAATAAAATTGAGAAATTCAGTCTGAACACTGGTTTCAGAAACCATTTGACCGCATACTTGGTAATAGAGCGGCAAAGTGATTGGAAAACAAGCGTCATCGAATACGAAGGTGTCTTATGGCTACGATCAATGAACCTCTGAACCAGCGCCGATGTGTCCCTTGCGAGGGCGGCGTTCCCAAACTTTCGCACAATCAGTGCCTGCCATTTTTGGAACAAGTTCCCGGATGGTCATTGAACGAAGATGCGACAGTGATGAGCCGTTCGTGGGTCGCTCAAGACTTTGTGGAAGCGATTCGATTTTTTGGCGAAATCGCAAAATTGGCTGAAGATGAAGGCCATCACCCAGACCTTCACCTGACAGGATACCGCAATGTCAAGGTCGATATTTTCACACATGCGATTGGCGGGCTGAGCGAAAACGACTTCATTCTGGCGGCGAAAGTGGATTCCATTCCGTTCAAGGAAAAGCGAAAGCGACAACCGTCTGAATAAAAGGTTTCCCGCCAATCTTTTTCGTTTCACTTGACTTCGTCGCCCAAATCGCCGAAGTTGTGATAATAGAGAGACTTCTGAGTCATCAGAAAAAAACGCCTCCCACCCCTCCCTTCAGATCATTGGACACCTCTCCGATGTGGACAATCACAGGCCAGACTGAAAACAATTCGTATGATTGCGATGGTCTCTCCCGTCGAAGTTTTCTTCGTACAGGTGTGATTGGAGGGCTGTCACTTCCACTCTATTTGCAGATGAAGGCCACGGCCAGCCCCCAAACAATCTCGCCCATCTCCAATCTTAGTGTTGTGTTGTTCTGGCTGAGCGGTGGGCCAGGCCACATGGAGACTTACGACCCGAAGCCTGACTCCCCCTCTGGATTCCGTGGACCGTTCGGAGCCATCCCCACCAACGTTCCAGGCGTTCATTTCAGCGAATTGATGCCGGCACAGGCACGCATCATGGACAAACTGGCCGTGGTGCGTACCGTCAATCATGGTTCAGGCGACCATACCAAAGGCAATCACTGGATGCTCACAGGCTTTGAAGGGCCAGCCTTTAATGCAGCCGACAACACTGTTCAGCGGCGTCCGTCGATGGGCAGTGTTGTGGCCCGATTGCGGCAGAATCAGACAGCAGGTTTACCGCCCTACATTGCCGTCCCCAACCTTCGCGGCGGCACGGACAACCTGTTTCATTACTCAACGTATCTTGGTGGAGGCTCGAACCCGTTTATTGTTGAATCTGATCCGAATGACCCCAAATACAAGGTACGCAACCTGACCCTTCCCGGCGGACTTTCACTCAGCCGGCTCTCTGACCGACGACGCATTTTACAAATGGTAGATGAGTCCCGCAGGCATGGTGAAATACAATCCGACGACATGAATATTTATCAGCAAAAAGCATTTGATATGCTGACAGGGCGAGCCGTGGTGGATGCGTTCGATATTTCCAGGGAATTACCAACCACACGAGACCGGTACGGCCGCCATACATTTGGCCAGAGCGCGTTATTGGCACGAAGACTGGTTGAGGCTGGAACCCCTTTTGTTACAGTGAATTGCGTACCATGGGACCACCACGGAACCGCCCCTCAGATGAAGACAGAGGAGGGGGCCAACAAGTTGATCCCACCGTTGGATCGAGCCGTGGCGGCATTGATCGAAGACCTCGAAGCACGTGGACTTTTTGACTCCACATTGGTCGTGGTCATGGGCGAATTTGGACGTACTCCGCGGATGAATAAAGACGCTGGACGGGACCACTGGGGCAACACTTTTTCCGTTACATTTGCATCCGGAGCCTGGAATATGGG
>CAMCFM010000343.1 GCA_945874095.1 Candidatus Kuenenia stuttgartensis | reverse complement strand
TCCAAGCCCTGATTTTCAATCCCGATTCTGGCTTTTCGGCCTCTTGTTGATGATCCTCATCAGCCTGATCGCTCAAGGGCCCCGACGATTCCTTGCAGGGCTTCTGGAATGGTCGTCCGTTCGCCAACTGATCCATCTGTCATTCAAGCGGCTTCGATCACGGCCAATTGTGCCGGTGGTGCTGGGCGGAATGTGGCTCGTTTCATGGACCACGAGCCAGATGCTGCAATACGACAGCCCGTCGGGCTCTGACAACCTCCAAATGTCACTCCGCACCAAAACCCTGCCTGTATTCAGCTTGGAACAAGGTGTTCTGGCGGCGTTAACACCACTCCGAGACCTCTCCAATCTCGCCGATTGCTGGCCATTGGTGGCAGCAGCCATTTTTCTTTCATTTCAGTACACAAGCAACCTTCAGTGGGTGCCGCGGTCGTCCATGTCTCCATTAATGAAATCCTCAAGTTTCTGGACACAAGCCTTCTGGATCATCGGATGTATCTGGATCGTTTATCGAACTGTCATCGGAGTATCCGGCGAAGACGGCCTCCCGCTCAACACCGGCGCTCATATCGAAGTCGTTCTCGAACCCGCCATCATGCTCATCCTCGACTCGTTTCTATTGGCATGGGTTGTCACGGAAATTCGCGATTCCGCCTTCTCTGACTCCAACCAAATGTTTCCAGACTTCGAAAAAGTCGTGAGCCTGACGCCATCCATATTCCTCGTCAATTTCCTGATCGTTCCAGGCCGATATTTCGCACACTCGCTCTGGCTGGTCTGGAACTCATTGGTCGATTACATTAGCGTAGCCGGCTCAGCCTCGACTTCAATTCTCAATTATGTCATCTGGGGCCTGAGCTGGGGAATCCTCGACCTCCAAGTGATTGCATTTCCATGCATCGTCATGGCCGGCTCATTGGCGTGGTCCCAAGGCTCCATCCGCCAGCTTTTTAAAGTTACATTAAGCATGTACCGAAACCACGGGGCATCGATATTTCTGATGGTTGTATTTTTCGGGCTGATGAATGTGATCAGCTCATCACTGATTACCACAATGGTTTTATCACACCCCGTCGAACCCTGGGTCTTCATGGCCGCTGACTCCTACTGCCACTTCGCCACCCTCTTCACAGGCCTGATAACACTCTCAGGACTGATCGAACTGGGCGAGCAATCGCTGATCACAGCGTCCATTTCAGAGGGATTTGAGTCGAACGAAAATGGCGAATGAATCCCACTCAGGATCCATCCGCCATTCCTTATTTCAATGCGTTTCAGCCGCCATCATTCCACTGGGAGTCGATGAATTCTTTTATTGATATCCACATTCACGGAATGGAACGGCCTGTGCAGGTGGGCACTATCAAACAAGCTCCTGCCCGACTCAACATCACCTTCCGACAATGCATTATGGAAGATCGAGTGCAAGTATTCCACACCCAGAGAAGAAGGCTTGAACCGCTTGGGATCGTAGAATTTCTTGGATAAAGGCCGTGCATGAATAATTCCCCAGCGATCTCTCAAAGAATTCGCTGTGCAACTGTCGAGATAAAACCCTTTATCGCGATATTGCAATGTGGCCACCACATTATGCTGGCCATCCATCAGCAGATCGACGGCTTTTCCACCCAATTGCTGGGCGTAATATCGGTCGAAACTGATGGGCCGACCACCACGCTGCGTGTGACCGATTTTTCGAATGAAAATGGCCGCGTCAGCCGATTCATTACGCCGTTTTCGTGTGAAGAATTCATTGCCAAGCTCCTTCACAAACAGGCGTTTAATCGCTTCAGCCGCTCCCGAATACTGCAAATTGCCAGAAGGATCCTGACTGGCAGAAACCGAGCCATAAGGTAGGCCGTCTTTATCCACAATTCCTTCGGAGACGACTATCACAGCATGTTTTTGATAGTCCAGCAGGCTCACCAGCTTATTCACCAAAGGCTCTGGATCCACCGGCGATTCCGGCACCAGAATCATATCCGGCTGGCCATAAGAAGCCCCTAATGCAATCATCCCGCAATCGCGACCCATGACTTCAATAATCGCAATCCGGCGGTGACTTTCGGCAGTCGTCCGAATCCTCTGAACGTTTGACGCAGAAACGTAAACCGCTGTCGCAAAACCAGGTGTGACATAATTCACCATTTCATCAATGGTAAATTCCCGGCCTGCTCTCATCCGATATTGATAGCCTTTTTTATGCGTTGTATCTGGATCGCGAATCCACTCATCCTGCTCATCCAGATAATTCAGGCCCAGGTCATTATCAATCGTTTTAGGAGCCAGCACCACAGGTATCAAATCCGCCAGCGCCTGCATCCCATTTAATGTGCCGTCTCCACCAATACAGACAAGGCCGTCAACCTTCAATTTCGCCAGCCTCGATGCCGCCAAAGCCGTGGTCTCTTTGTCGTCGCTGCTGATATAATCGCGCGAAGCGCCCAGAATTGTTCCGCCCAGAGTTGGATCAAGCTCGGGAATTGTCGCGTAAAGTGGATTTAAATGCACGTGTGGCACTTCGGGATTCAATAGACCATTAAACCCTTTGATAATCCCAATCACTTCCACCCGTAATTGATTGGCCCGGGCCACCACGCCCGAAATAGTTGCATTAAGGGCTGGTGTATCACCGCCAGCAGTCAGCACAGCAATTCGTTTCATTTTGATTCACTTCATAGACCGGTTTTACGGCCATTATCTTGATGTTTTAATGACATTCAGAGGCTTCATTCGAACTCGTCTTGATCCACCAGCTTTAAATGCACGCGCAAGCCAGGTGCTCTGATTTGTATTTCATCGCCCGATGTCAATTGACGCCGCTTGCGGATCTCAAGCTGCCCATTGATCTTCACATGACCACCCGTCACAAGCCCCTGAGCATCTCCACCATGTTCCGCAACACCGGCGAGTTTCAAGACTTGCAGAAGCGTGATCGTACCAGGCCGAATCGGGATCTCTGTCACGTGAAGGCGAACCTTTCTGAAGATTTACAAGCAATTTTCAGGCCAATTGTTGGATTCACAACCCAACCCTGAATTTGAGCGATACCAGCATTTGATTGAATCGAGAGGAAGTCGGGAATGTCGCAATCGAGACCATGATCAATAAAACACCTACAATCAGCCCTACCATGCTTTTCTCAATGATGATTAAAAGGAACCCGAAAATGGTCGCCCCTTCCAGAATAGCGGATTTTATGATGCCCAGAGTCACCAATTCCTTCGCCAAAACAGAATCCATTTCCTCTGCCGGAAGGCTCCGAATGGTATCCAGATTTTTGATGCAATAGAATTTGTCGATCAGGAAATACGACGCCAGTGCCGAGCTCGCGAAGCCCATGGCGAGGATTTCCAAAAACTCCAATTTGATCACCAAATCACCCTGATTGATCCCCAGGGCAATCGCCATAAAAGCCAATGGACCTGCAATAATCGCCCCTCGAATGATCTGCAATTTCTTGAGCTGGACTTGGACTGGATTTTCAGCGGGAAACACAGAAGACGTTTCGGATGACCGACCTTTATGAGAATCCATGATTCACTTTCCTGACAACGCATCGGGATGGGTGATAGGCAAATCCGTCCCAGAATTTCGCGATTCGTCACATTGAACCACAAAATCTGTCAGCCAATCATGAAGCGGGCGTAAAGATTTCGGGTAATTTGCTTCGAGCTTTGTGGTATCCAAACCGCCCTGAAGTGGACGGGCCGCAGGCTGATTCAACTCGGCTGTTTTTTTGCCAATAATCAGGCTTGGATCAAACCCAAAATGGCTCGCAATCTGCCGGCCCAGCTCATCGCGTGCCCAAAGATCAGGCCCTGCCACATTCCAGATCCCCTGCTCGCCCGCCAGTGCCAGATCCACCGAAACCTTGGCCAGATCAGGCCCATAAGTCGGGTTCGAGGCTTGATCTGATGGACAAACCATCGTCTTGCCCTGACTCAGGTTACGCCAAACCTGATATGTAAAATTCTTGCCCTGACGCTCCGGTCCCTGAACCCATGCCGTACGCAAGCACAAGAATTGATCACCAAGTGCCTCTGAAATTTGCACTTCAGCGTCGAGCTTCACCTGCCCATAAACCGACAACGGTTTCGCCAGATCCGTCTCGCGATTCGGGCCATCCGTCCCATCAAAAATATAGTCAGTCGAGTAGTAAATAAACCGGGCCTGATGCTCCAGACCTGCCAGAGCCACGTTCAGTGGATCTTCCAGATTCGCAGTTCTGGCCCGTTTCGGGTCGTTCTCGCAACCATCCACCCAAGTCCAGCCGGCCGGATAGAAAATCAGAGAAGGTTTATGCTTCCCAATCCAATCACGGGCGGCCTCATGATCGGCCGTATCAAGATATTCCAAGCCACTGTAAGCGACGTTGGCATATGAACCTACGACAGAAAAACCCTTCTGCCGGAGGTAATGGACAAGCCATCCGCCAATCTGGCCTGAGGCCCCGACTACGGCCGCTTTCATGGAATTAATGGTGGAACCCCCCCTTGCGCCTCAGAATCGTGTAGCGTTCCAGAGCATCCTGAATGATCGGAATGGCGGTGTCGGCAGATTGGATCTCCTCTACAGCCACAGACTTACCTTCAAGAATCTTGTAATCCTCGAAGAATCGGCGGAGCATCGAAAGCCGGTGCGGAGGGAGTTCGCGAGCATCTTTGAACGAGTTGAATTCAGGGTCGTCCACCGCCACGGCAAGAATCTTGTGGTCCTTCTTGCCCATGTCGATCATGGTCATCAAACCGATCACCCGGGCCTGCACAAGTGTAAGCGGGGCAACGGCTTCCTGACACAGAACCATGACGTCCAATGGATCGTCGTCATCGGCGTATGTCTGCGGAATAAATCCGTAATTGGCCGGATAATAAACGGCGGAATAGAGGATTCGATCAAGCTTGATCAGTCCCGTCTGCTTATCAAGCTCGTATTTGACCGAGGAACCCATGGGGATCTCGATCACCGCATTAAACTTGCTGGGAAGACCCTCGCCGGGGGTCACATCGTGCCAGGGATGAATCATCAGGCCGCTCATTCTCTCTTTTTACGAGACACCTGTCTTGGAATCAGGCTATTGCCAGCCATCTCCTACGTATCTTACCGGGATACCGCCGATAAACCAATCCGAGTTGTCGAGTCTCTACCACGAGACGCTTGTTTTCGAGCGGTTTTTTTCTCAACCGGCAAGTCGTCCAAAGGGTCCAGCCGTGGCCCGCCCTGAGTCCGGATCCGACCAGCCAGCCGCTCAATCTCAGCTCTATGCTGACTCACCCTCTGATTCGAAGAAACTCTCCACCACTGGGCATCAATCGCATTTTCCAGACGCGTCAAATCCGTCGATAAATCGCCCCTGTGGCTCCCAAACCG
>CAMCFM010000342.1 GCA_945874095.1 Candidatus Kuenenia stuttgartensis | reverse complement strand
AACACTTCAGGAGACATCCCTGAAGGTGCATTCCACCACGCTTTCCGCCGAAACGGCACTGACGGAGGCTCAGGCAGAGGATGCCAAGCTGAAGGCTTTGGCAAAGCGTCAGCAGGAGCTTGCGAAGGAATTCAAGCAGTTGGCAAACGCTCCAAAGCCTCCACGTGAAGGGCTTTCCGGGTTCAGCCCCGTTGCCAAACCAGCTAAGGGTAACGAATATCATTTTGAAGTGCGCGATGGCCGGGTCGCTTTTATCGACCTTGAAAAGCTGATGGAGCTTGTAAAAAAAGACTTTCAGGTGCGTATGCGATTGAGTGGCTCTCCGCGCGGGATTCGATCTGAAGTGGGGCCTGTGGGAGAGTATGGGCTGGCTTATGAGATTGGTCCAGCCAATGATTTGTTAAGTGGCTCAACAGGTTTTGGCATGAAGGGTTGGGAGGTCGTGCCTGCCCGTGACCCGCGTGGGGAGACTGTGGAGCAGGCCATGCAAGGACTTTCGGAATTTCAAAGGTCCATCAAACGCCTGAGCCCGCGTGAGGCCACCATCACCATGTGGGTCTATCCAAGCGGATTCACCGCATTCAGGCAACTGCGTGACCAGCTTCATACACAAGGTTTCATGGTCGCAGCACGTCCATTGCCTGAAGGGGTTCCTGTGAGGGGTAGCCCGACAGGGTCTCTATCAGCAGGGCAGTGACTCGTGCCAACGTGGTTCGGAATCAGGGCCGTTTTCGATAAACACCTGACGAATCCCGCGCGATCTGTTCGAGGATCTCGACTGGCTTTCCGGGCCCCATGTCAATCACATGGATCGGAACGTGGCCCGTATTCCACTCCTTGATTTTTGCAGGGGTCGGGGAATCGAACTGACCGTCTGTGAGCAAAAAAACGGCGTCAGGTTTAAGCCCGATTGCCTGACGTAAAGCATTGCCCGGCAAGGTTCCATCCTGAGGTGTGAGCCGACTGAGCCACTGGCTGACCTTGCGGGTTTGATCCGCTCCGGGCTTCACATAAGGGCCGAACGGCAGGGGCAGAGTCTCGCTGTCAAATGCGATCAGATAATACTGCTGAGGCCACTTCAAAGCCTTGATGGCTCGGATAAGTTCAGATTGAGCCATTCCTCTACGGTTCCCATCGAGCATGCTTGTGGAGTTGTCCAGCACGAAGATAAAACGCTCGCCTGGTGATCGAACCCCAAAGAAGGAGATGGAATGAGGGCTTGTGCTGACATTTGCTGAGCTTGTCGAATTCGTCTGGCTGGGCTTTTTGCCATGAATCTGGTTGAATTTTTCAGTCGAGATAATCGAGGGCGGCTCTGTTGTGGCTTTACTTTTGGTTTTAGGGGCTGACGGATCGATCCATAAGCTGGAGTTGATGAGCAAGGCACAGAGGATTCCTGTAGCGATTTTACCCATGACTGATTAGGGAAGTTGAACAATTTTTCAATGGTTTCGGATTTTCCGGATGAGCCACAATACCCACTATAGCAATTAGTTCGAACTTTTGTGAGCCTTGTTTGATTGATAAGCTGGAAAGAGTCTGATTCACGAAACTCAGCGCAAGGGCTTGAGTATCGCATCCCGCTTTGTCATGATGCGTCAATGACGGAATCAAGTTCAGGCAGAGATTGACCGCTTATCTGAGTGTGTCGGATCTGCCTGGCGGAATCGGACACATCCTAGAGCTAATCATCGTGGAATCAGCTTTCTTAATCGCAAATGCACTGACGATGGCCGATTACGGCTCCATCTTTGTCACAATCGCCCTTCTTGTGGTTCTTGAAGGGCTCCTCAGTGCTGATAACGCCTTGGTTCTGGCTGTACTGGTTCGGCACCTGCCCAAGGATCAGCAGAAGCGAGCGTTGCGATACGGGATTATCGGCGCATTTTTCTTTCGAATCATCGCTGTTTTGTTCGCCAGCTACCTCCTGGAATACTGGATTTTCAAGGTGGTGGGTGCTTTCTATCTGATCTTCCTCGCCATGAAGCATTTTATAGGCGAGAATCATGATGACGAATTGAGCGGCGGATCGAAAAAGCATGGTTTCTGGCGCACCGTGATTGGCGTCGAACTGGCAGATATTGCATTCTCAATTGACTCGATTCTGGCTGCCGTGGCGATGGCGGAAGGCTTCAAGGAGCATATCAAAGCCGCCACACTTTTTGGCATCTCCTACGAGCTTCTAACCGTCTGGACTGGCGGAATGCTCGGCATTATCACCATGCGATATGTAGCCGGCATGTTTATCGCCCTTCTTGACAAAATACCAGGTCTGGCCAGTGCTGCTTACCAACTTGTCCTTTGGATCGGTATCAAATTGCTCGCCAGCGGAGTCGATCAAGCCTTCCATCTGGCAACCGCCGATCGCGCCACAGGCTGGAGGAGTCAACTGCCGAAAAGTTTGCTGGACATGCACTTCGAAATTTCAGAGACTTTATTCTGGACAGTTATGGCGTCGATCATTGTGGTCGCTGTTTTGCGAAGCCTCTCGAAGAAGTCGCGACTCGACCCCGAATTTGTCGAGACCATGCGTGACCTCAGCAAGATGGATCAGTCGATCGATGAAGCTGCAAGTGATGCCGTGGATTCGATTGGCGATGCGATGAGGCCTGAAGGCTGAGTTGCGAACAAAATTCGTAATTCCTAAAACACGGAACAGGTTCTCATAGAATCTGGTCTGGGTTTTCAAGATAACGTTGCATGAACTCAAGAAACGAGTCGCTTATCTTTTCGCCGGGATTCGTTTCGCCTGTAACTCGAAATACAGGTGCCATTTGCAGCGGGTCATCAGTGAGCCTTACGGCATATAGCCAGCAACTGATGCAGTGATCCGCAAAGACGAAGCAATCTGGGTAACGAAATTGATCTGGATAATGGTATTGGTTGATTGAATTCGGAACGAGCTCAAGATGTACGGGCTTGACCTGCTCAATCGACCAGAAGCAATTGTAGTTTTGATCCATTTGGCCTCCTGTCCCATTGGCAGATTTAAAATAATGATGGAGATCGAGCGGTAATTTTACCTGATATTTAAATTCAAAAGCCTGAATGCATTCGTCCGTTACACCTGGAGGAATATTTTCAATACCTGAATGGTGCCAAAGTGCAATGATCTTTTTCCAAATGGAATTCATCGTTTATGGCTATTCAGGGAGATGGTGATTCATTGATCCGGATGAATGGATCGTTACTGGAAAAAACTGCCCAGAGATCACTCCAGGCAGGATTTGCGAATCAAGTGATCACTTTTTCTTCCAGACGTGGACAAACACATCTGAGCCTGCCTTGGTAGAAAAATCGCGTGGGCGGGGCTTGCCAGGAGGTGCAAAGCAAACGGTCCACACATCATTTTCGATTTTATAAATCCCCAGATAGCTTTGGCCTTTCAGAGGGCCGTCCACGTGCCTGGAATCAATTTCTTTGGGGCTTTTATTTGGGTTCAGCTTATGCGTTCCTGTGATGGACGACTCACCCACCTTGCCAAAATGCTTGTTTCCATCCATCTTGAGCGAAGTGGACTTCAGAATATCATCCGTAATCTTTTCTCCATTCAGCTCACCACTCACCATCGTGTATGACCCATTAAGAATCGTATTATCGGCTGACTTCCAGGACTGGAGGTCGTGTCCAGTTCCTGCTTTTGACGAAAATCCCATAGGCCGGGGCTTGCCAGGAGGGGCGAAGCAAACGCGATATCCGGTTTCAGTGAATTCGTAAATGCCTAGCGAGACCGGAGCGTTTGCTCCATTTGAAGTGGAAATGGAATCGATCCATTTCGGGTTTTTTGTAGTGTCTAGCTTTATTGTGCCGGATTGGCTGGTCCCAATCTCTGACGAAGCTGGAAAATCGAAATTCTTGCCATTAAAATGGATGAGAGTTTTTGCCGTCTCAGCTTCGGCGAGTTTGACTCCATCACGCTCGCCTGAGACCAACGCCCACGAGCCTTGGAAATGGTTTAAATCCTGACTTGGTGTTTGAAGCCGAGCCTGAACCGAAGTGGTCTGAAAAAGAGCCATCGCGCTGATGGCCGCAAAAAGTCGAAGTCGCATGGGGAATTGTCCGTTTTCTTGAGGTTTATGTCTGGCAGTATGATCGGGCATGGTCTGTCAAAATCGTTATCAATTCTAAAAGATAACAGAATGGCCGTGATGTCGGCAAATAGGATTGACTCTTGTGCAAGGAATTTAAAAATCGCTTTTACTTCAATCGGTCAGTAATTCGCGATTTATCGCACCCGTGCGATCATCTAAATCTTGCTGTCGATATCTTCTATGAATGGGATTGAAACGCACGAGAATTGATGCGATCGCGTTTCATCGGTGGTCAAGCGGATCTTTTTCTGATAAAATACGAAAATCTCGTCTGAAAGACCATAGAAAAACCGCCCTTCACGCATCATCCTGAAATCATGCGAAACATGAAGATCCAACCCATGACCAAGCTCAATCGACTCGTTGGCAAGAAACTTCTTCAATCGGTTCTATGCCTGTCAGCATCGTCGCTGACCAGCTTTGCAGCTGATGTCCCCAAAGTGACCGACCAATATCGTCCGGCCGTGGCCGAGGCTTCCGACGAAGGCAAAAATGCCATCGCCCGCTTTCGCCTGCCTGCAGGGGCAAAGATGCAACTTATGGCCGCCGAGCCTATGCTGGCCAACCCTGTCGCTTTCACTTTCGACGAAAAAGGCCGGGCCTATGTCGTGGAAACTTTTCGGCACCACAAGGGCGTGACCGATATCCGCAGCCACATGGACTGGCTTGAAGATGATCTGGCCAGTCGCACCGTGGCCGATCGCGTGGCGATGTACAAGAAGCACTTGAAAGACGATTTTCCGACATATAACGTCGAACAAGAACGTGTTCGCCTGCTGGAAGATAAAAACGGCGACGGCGTTTATGACTCCTCAAGTATCTTCGCCGAAGGCTTCAAACAGCCTGAAGATGGACTGGGAGCAGGCGTTCTGGCCCGCAAGGGAGACGTCTATTTTACCTGTCTGCCTAAGCTCTGGCTCTTAAAAGACACGAACGGCGATGGCAAGTCGGATGTCCGCAAAGCCTTGCTCGACGGCTTCGGGGTCCACGTTGGCTTCCTCGGCCACGACCTTCATGGACTGAAGATTGGTCCTGACGGCCGATTGTATTTCAGCATCGGCGATCGTGGGATTAATGTCAAAACACCGGAAGGAAAGCATCTGAATCTGCCTGATACAGGCTGTGTGATGCGATGCGAGCTGGATGGCTCGAATATGGAGATTTATGCTTATGGTTTGCGGAACCCTCAGGAAATGGCTTTTGACGAGTTCGGGAATCTGTTCACGCACGACAATAACAGCGATTCCGGCGACAAAGCCCGCGTGACGTATCTCACGGAAGGGGCGGAT
>CAMCFM010000341.1 GCA_945874095.1 Candidatus Kuenenia stuttgartensis | reverse complement strand
GACTCGAATTCGTCCAAAGCCTGAAGCTCTCGGGCTTGATCAAAACTTCGTTCAAGGGTGTCGAGATTTTGACGAAGCGTGGAGCGGCGGCCGATCCTGCGCACTTCGTCCATATCCGTCAGACCGATATTCGGGACTGTGAAGCCAGGTGTATTTGGATTCCCAGAGACCACAAACGGCGAATAGGCATCGCCCAGATAAGCGGGCCCGTTGTATTCGAGAGGCGGATTGATGCCTACGTAACACGGGAGAGGGTTCTGGCGGGGGCCCTTTTGCGAGAGCAGGTAATTCGAGATCGTCATCCAGTCCGGATACTTCGGCTTCGGCTTATCACGCGTATCTGGATCGCCAGAAAGGAGTTGCATTGATCCGGCTGGGTGCCCGCCGGCCGTTTGCCGCATGGATCTCAGAACAACCATCTTATCTGCAATGGCGGCCTGTCTTGGCATCAACTCGGTGAAATGGAGCCCGGGAACCTTGGTTGGAATGGTTTTGAAAGGGCCACGATATTCGCTACCAATTTCTGGCTTGGGATCGTATGAATCGAGGTGTGACAAGCCACCCGGCTGCCAGACCATGATCACCGCTTTTTTCTCTGGTTGAGTCTTGGAGGATTCAGCAGCCGCGGCCATCTTCAACGTTTGAAGTTTGAGGATGTTAGGAAGGCTCAGGGTGGCAAATCCGGCCAAGCCTGTTTGAAGAAACGCGCGGCGGCCGCTGGTGCTGAATGGGATCGGTCCAGGGCAGTTCAGGCCGGGAAGGATGGGGGTGGAGCGTTTCATTTTTTCTCCGATGGCTTGATGCGAATCGTAATCGGTTCTGTCACGACGATATCCGCAATATCTCGGGGTTGGGATGCTTCCGTGGCCTTTTTTAACTGCTCTTTGGTCGCGTTCAATGCCACCGTTGCGGCCTTCATTCTGGCATTCATCACGGAAACCGTTTTTATGGCCTTCTCTTTTTTCTCGGCTGGTGCAGTCTCGGCTTCGGTCGAAACTTTTTTCAGTTCGGCCTCGAGTGCTTTCACTTCCAGTGCCATTTTCTTGGAAGCCTCCTCTGCCGACGTGACTGTCTCAGGCTGATGGCGATATTTTGCAACGGCCCCGCCCAGAAATGCGATCGTGTAATCGCCGGGCTGGGTTTTCAGAGCTGCGAGGTCGAGCACTGCCTGGGAGCTGTCGGTGGTGATCGGGATGGTCACAGCCGAGGCATTCTCAAAACCAGCGCCAATTGGCTTCATTTGAATCTTGTCGCCTGAGAACTCACTTCGCTTTGTATAGACCAGCGGAATGGTCAACTTTTCACCGACTCTGGCTTCGATCATCGGCGATTTTGAGGCAATGGTGATCGGAGCGAGGTCGGTTCCGCTCACAGAAACGGGGACATCGGCCAGGAGTCGGGGGCTGGGAATCTCGCCCCAGGAGTCGGGAATTGGCCACGCGACTGAGGCTAAATGGCATGGATGGGTGACGGACTGACCGTTGACTTTCGCCCGACTGACAAACTTCACGTTATTATAAGACTTTGGTGCCTTTGGACTTGCGGTGATCAGTAAAAGGCCTCGAGATTGGCCAGCCGGAATCTTTAGGCCCTTGGCCGTGACGCCTTCAGGGAGCCCTTCCATGGAGAGTTCAATTTCTCCGTCAAAACCGTCTCGACGAAAGGCGACCACTTCGAGGGCCATGGTCGCTCCTCCTCGCAGTGAGATCGGTTTGGAGAGAGCGTTTCTGTCGCCATTTCTAAGCTCCATATGGATCGCCCAGGCCACGACCGCAAAATCGGGAGCGGCTTTGCGAATGATCAGCCTGTAGATATTCCCTGATTCTTTGCGAGTTCCACCAAAGAGGTCGGTCAGTTGCAAACGATGGAGGCCGTCCTGTTTGACAACCAGTTTGCCCAGAATATCGGATGTGCCAGGGTTGTAAGGTGGACCGTCATAAGCATATCCGTTGCTGGAAACTTTCACGGGGCTGGGGATGTCGCTCAACTCGAGAACATCCGTGAGCTTCTCAGGGGCCCCGTTTTCGCCTTTGGTGACATGCTGCACCAGGATCGACGGGTCGGTTGGGAGCCCGAAACGCTCTGAGGCAACCTCGATCCACCACTCCTCACCTTTTTTGGCCTCGAACTCGAAAAAGTCGACATCGGCGGCTGGATAAAATCGGCCTGAAAGATCGCATGGGAGGGTGATTCGCTGGGAGTGGGTGGAATCCCCATTGGGTTCGGTTTCAGCCAGTTTCGTTTGATCGCTGAGCCCCAAAGGTGGCCATGAGAAAGAGTTTACATTCCTGGTCGAAGCCTGACGTACGACAGGAGTTCCAGCAGGCTGCTCCCAGAGGCCGAGACGATAATAAAACTCTGGGCCGCCTTTAAATGTGAGTTCGTGAATTTTGATCACATATTTGCCGTCCTTGGGGACCTGAAAATCAAGGACTCCGCCACGGCGTTCCACCAGGAGGTCACGGCCATTGGAATCGGCAATAATCACGGTCGCGTTCAGCTTGGAGTCGATTCCGCGGGTGGCACAGTCGACAACGACTCTTTGGCCTTTTTTGGCCTGAAATGAGAAATGGTCGATGGCTCTGTCGGCGATGGTGCCGTTACAGATCGTATTCAGATTCAGTTCCAAGGCGGTTGCAAGCGATTTGTTGGGCTTGGTCTGCAAGACTTCATTCAAGGTCCCAACCGCGAAAATTCTCGAAGAGGAAATCCCCAGGCGAGTCATCAACCGGGCTTCGTAAAGTCCAGCTGGACAATCTTTTGCAATGCTTACGACATACTTGTTCAGCTCAGCCTTACCGGACGGATCGAGCTTGCGTTTGGCTGTGATGTGCGGGTCTGAGAAGAGGAGGTCGCCGACATCGTCCAAGTGCTCGCCGGTGATGACCACTTCAACTTCGGTTCCGACCTTTCCGCCCATGGGCATGGTGGTCAAAAGTCGAGGCGTTGGAAGGCCAACCGATTGCCCCATGAGATTGGAACAGATTCCAAAAAGGATCGCGCTGAAGCCTGATAGACGGATAATTTTGGCTGATGTCATCGTCATGCTTATCCCTTAATGGTTGAAGAGAAATTCTTTTGTATTCATCAAGGCCCAGATTAAGTCCTGGAAGTTGTCGCGGATCGCTTTTTGAGCATCCACCGGTTGGCCAGCCGCATTGAGGCGAGGTTCGGAGAGATAGTTGAGAGCGGCTTTCATTTCGTCGGGCCGTGGCTCGCGCGAAAATGCCGAGAGATAGAGCTCTTTGATTTTCGGTTCCGGCGGGCCAGCGGCTTTCGCCAGTTTCTCGGCTCGGCCGGTCGGGCTTGTCAGCTTGCCCCTGATGTCAGAGGCGTTGATCAGGTGCAGGCTTTGGCCGAGGCTTGAGGACTGGACCCGCTCGCACTCACACACGCTTTCACCTTCCGGGCGGCCAAAGACTTTCAGGAATGGCGATGAATTATTGTAACTGTTGTCAGGCAGGGAGACTGCGCGGGTGCCGGCTGGGAGATTGGCGAAGTCTGTTTGCGTGCCGGCCAGTTGGTCAATGGAATCGAGCATGACTTCAGCGGCCAGCCGGCGCGGGTAATACCGCGAATAGTTCTGGCGATCTCCACCATTGTACTTGTTTGGAGCTGCGCTGAGTTGATATGCGCTGGAGCGGGTGATGGTGCGGACCAGTTCTTTGAGATCAAAACCCGTCTCGATAAAGTGTTTCTCCAAGGCTCCCAGAAGCTCTGGATTCGAAGGTGGATTCGAGTCTCTGATATCATCCTCAGGCTCGATCAGGCCTCTTTGGAAAAAATGCTTCCAGTATCGGTTCACCAAAGCCTTGGCGAAGAACGGGTTCTTGGGGGAACCCATCCAGTCCGCCAGTTTCAGGCGCGGGTCTTCGTCGGCAGAAATCGAGGGGGCTGGATCACCCAATGCTGCTGGCTTTAAGGCGATTCCCGACTTGATGTTGGTGGCCGTGGCCATGCCCCGCTTGTGGAAGATCAGATCCTCACCGCGGGTTCCGGAAGGCTTTCGGCCGACTTGTGAGAAGAAGGCTGAGAGGGAGTAATAATCGTCCTGGCTCCAGCGCTCGAACGGGTGGTGGTGACATTGGGCGCATTGCATACGGACGCCGAGAAAGAGTTGGGCGACATCTTCGATCTGATTCTTCGGCTCTTTCACACGCTTATACCAGGCCACCGGAGGATTTCCGATCACTGTTCCCGTCGCAGCCAGAAGCTCTCTGACGAAATGATCATAAGGCTTGTTTGCCAATAGGCTGTCGCGGACCCAGGCGTGGAAGGCGAAGTTGGAGAGGAGGTCGCTGGCGTCGTCGCGGCGGTTCTTTAGAACAGCAGTCCATTTGGCTGCAAAAAAGTCGGCATAGTCTGTGCCTTGAACGAGTTCGTCGATCCATTGATCGCGTTTGTCAGGGCTTTTGTTGGCAAGAAAGGCGCTGGCTTCCGCCTCGGTCGGGAGTCGTCCGCCGATGTCGAGGGTGACTCTTCTCAAGAAAGTGGCATCGTCGATCACGGGCGATGGAGGAATGCCCAGTTCTTTGAGATTCGCGAACACAGCTTTATCGACAAAGTTCTTTGTTGGTGGGAGTTTATCGACTGAAGCACCGAGCGGGACGGCGGCATTGAAGACGGCGACGCTGGTCTGATAACGGACCATGACGGCGACTTTTCCAGGAATGTCCAAGACTTTCACAAGTCCGTTTTCATTGACCTCGGCCATGGCTTTATCGTTCGATTCGAACAGGGCCTGACTGGTGACATCGCGTACGGAACCATCGCTAAATCGTGCCAGAGCTTTGAGTTGCTGATTCTGCTGGAGTTTCAGGGTAGCCTTGTTGGGCTCAATTTCCAGGCGAACCAGCTTCGGGCTGGAGGGAGAGTCGATGGAGGCGCCCTGAGCGATCCAGTCGCGGATCTGTTCGTAACCTTTCGATGATTTCGCCAATCGTACTCCACCGCCGTGCTTGATCTGGCCACTGGCCTTCATCAGGAGCAGGCTTTGATCAGGGCTGACCAGAGAGAGACGCCTGCCCCGCCCTTCGAGCACCAGGTGTTCAAAATCTTCGGCAGGCTCAAAACCCAAAAGTGAAAGCTGGAACCCATTCTGGCCACCGCCGGCTTTGGCATGGCAAACGCCCATGTTACAGCCTGACTTGGTCATGACGGGCACAACGTCGTTCACGAAACTGACAGGCGGTTCGATCGCTAGAGATTTCGGAAGTGGCCCTGAGATCCCAAGGGTAAATAAACAGAGTCCCAGCACGGCTTGCGTCACAAAAGGTCGCCGTGAATTGCGATTTTTGAATGGCATTTCGTTTCGGCTCCGTTTGGGATGAGAGGAGGAGGGACAGGGTCGGTCGGGATCGACTAGGGCGTGTTAAACTATCGTACCACCTTTTATCGAACAAACCA
>CAMCFM010000340.1 GCA_945874095.1 Candidatus Kuenenia stuttgartensis | reverse complement strand
TGTGATTTGGAAAATAAAAAGTCGTCCCAAGGATGGGGTGATCACGGATGGACATCTTCTGTTGTGGAATGTATCGATCGTGCTCCACATGGCAGTACGAAATCGCGATTGAAGTTCTCAAGTTTGCCCGCAATAAGGGTGGGCCTGTTGAGATTCAGCCGCTTGGTTATATGACTGGCCCGGAATATGATGTGGCACCGAAGGCGAGCGGGACCAGGTCGGTCGTGCGTATTTTTAAGGGTCATGAAGGTCACCATTCTTACACGAATGCGATGTTTCGCAGCCGGGCGATTGGTCTTTATGCCCATCGAGACGTGCGTGACGTGATTTTTTCATTGATGTACAAACGCAAGCAGAGCTTTCAGGAAATTGTCCGTACCGGGATGATCCATCAGATCCTCGTCAACGACCGTTTCTGGCGGGCTCATCCTCAGGTTTTTGTCCAGCGTTACGATGATATCCAGGAGAAGCCTGAACAGGCTGTTCTGGAAATTGCCGAGTTCCTCCATGTGAATCTCCCCGGCGGAGTCGCTGCCCAGCTTGCTGAGACTTACTCAAGGGAAGCGAACTTGAAGCGGACGGAAAATTTGAAGTCAAAACTAACCGAGCAGGGGCTTGATCTGGAAACTCCCGTCAATGCACAGGTTTACGATCAGTCCACGCTGCTGCACTGGAACCATATTCGGTCTGATTCATCAAGCTGGCTCAATCTGGCCACACCCAGGGAGAGGGTGATCCTTCAGAGGATGGTGGGTCCCTGGCTGGCCAAGAATGGCTACCAAGCCGATCCGCTGGAAGATGTTGAGCCGTCCTCGAGTGCAACGAAAAACTGGCGGCTGGACGCGGCACAGGGGTTGATGCGCTGCCACTCCCGTGAGTTTTCGTCGGCATACTACCGAATCTCTCAACCACTGAAGCAATTGCTGGGTATGGGGGCAGGTGAGCGGCGATCGAAGCCTTTGGAAAAAGTCGCGAAAAAGAACAATTCGGCTTGACAAACTCAGCGAATTCAGCGATTTCCTTTCAATCTGAACGACTGTCTCGAATGAACGACAGAAACAAACAAAACGTCTGATCTCAGATAATGAGATGTCGGGACTGCGGTCAGGGAGGACCGAACCGATGATCGACCCACTGATGGATCGTCTAGAAAATCTCGGTCAACCACGCGTTCTGGTCGTAGGCGACCTGATCCTGGACCGCTATATCTGGGGCTATGCCGAGCGGATCAGTCAGGAAGCCCCTGTGGCCCTTCTGCGCGCTGACCAACGAGAACATCGCCTTGGAGGAGCCTCCAGCGTGGCCACCATGCTGGCTGCCCTCGGAGCGAAGGTCTGTCTGATGGGGGTCGTCGGGCAGGACGAATCTGCGACACTCGTACGTCAGATTCTCACAGAACAGGGCATCGACGATTCACTGGTTCTGGCCGTGCATGACCGGCCGACCACCGTGAAGGAACGTTACATCGGTCGTGCTCAGGATCGTCACCCTCAGCAAATGATCCGGGTGGATTATGAGGTGCGTGACGCGATTTTGAAGACGGTTGAAGATCAGTTCATTGACTCGCTCGACAAAGCCGTAGCCGAGACGGACATTGTTCTGATTTCGGATTACGACAAAGGTGTTTGCACTCCAAGGCTTTTAAAGCACCTGATCGAGAAGGCTCGTGCTGCCGGCAAACGCGTCCTTGCCGACCCGATCCGTGGCGACGATTACACAAAATATAAGGGCGTGCACTGCATGACGCCCAATCGGCTTGAGGCCGGCCTGGCCACGGGCATGACCATCCGGACGAACGAAGAAGGTCTGGCGGCAGCTCGTAAGTTGCAGGCCCAGTTGGGGATGGAGGCGTCCATCGTGACCCTCGACCGCGACGGAATGGCCCTGATCGACCCCGACGGTCGTGAGTCAATTCTGCCAACCCGTCAGCGCCAAGTTTATGACATCACAGGTGCTGGAGACATGGTCCTTTCCGTGATCGGACTGGTTCTGGCAGCCGGTGGCGATTATGCCGAAGCTGTTGCTCTGGGTAATGTTGCAGGCGGTTTGGAGGTCGAGAAAATTGGTGTCGCTCTGCTCTCTCGACAAGAGATCATGACCGACATGGTGGAGCATAACGGCGGAGGCGGAGCCAAGGTGAAATCCTGGTCAGCCACAGCCGAGGAATGTCAGAGACGTCGTAAGGCAGGCCAGAAAGTGGTCTTCACCAACGGCTGCTTCGACCTTCTGCACGTGGGCCACGTAAGGCTGATGGCTCAGGCCGCTGCCGAGGGCAATTTCCTCGTGGTCGGCCTGAATTCTGACGCCAGCGTGAAGCGGCTCAAAGGCGATTCCCGGCCAGTGAACGACGAAAACAGTCGGGCCGAGGTTCTGGCCGCTCTCGGCTGTGTGAATGCAGTGACGATTTTTGATGAAGAAACACCGCTCGATTTGATCAACGTCATCAAGCCTGACGTCTTAGTGAAGGGTGGCGATTATAAGCCCCACGAGGTGGTTGGCCGTGATGAGGTAGAGAGTTGGGGCGGTAAGTTGGTTCTGATCGATGTTGTCGCCGGTCACTCCACCACCAGTATGATTGAACGGGCTGGACGTGGGCCTGACAGCCGGCCGATTGTGGCTCATGCCGGGTCGCAAGTGCCGCCCAAGCCAAATTTTGCACCTCAGGGTGAGTCTGCTCGTACAGCCACTTATCGGCGCGATTCTTAAAAGCCACAAGATTGGCAGAATGGTTCGAATTGTCAGAACCGGTTCAAGCAGACCGGCCCGGGTGGTCGATGAACTTACCGTAATCTAAATGGATTGCTCCCAGCCGGGATTGTTTCCGGCTGACCATGCAAATGGAGCGTCCACAGCGGGAGTCATCGCCCCATGCCCATCGAATCAGAGCCAGCATCCGACCAAAAGCGGGCGGCCAAATCCACGGTTTTCGTGGAAATGATGATCGTTGGGATGGTCCTGACAGGTCTATTGGCAACCTCACTGTCCGTTTTTATGTTTTTAAAGCAAGGCAAAGTTAAGCCAAAGCCGAACGCTCCCAAAGCGGTCGCTGCTGCTCCAAAACCAGTTCCCATTGCCAAGCCAGTGAAGCCAGCCCCGCCTGCTGCCGCAAAGCCTGTTACACCCGATACATCCGCTCAGGAATTGGCTGCGATTGATGCGGAAATCACCAAGGCCCGTGAGGCCCGTGCCAAGGCGGATCTGATGGCGTGGGCGGCTGAGGCGGCGGCCAAATTGTTGAAAAATCGCGAGCTTGCGGCTCTGGAATCCGCCAAAAAAGCTTCGGAAAATATGACTAGAATCGCTCAGGCCAAAACGGCGATAGGTCAGAGGGCGGCCCAACTGGCTGACGACCTGGCCAGAATGGAACTTGAGAAAGAGCAGGTTGTTACGAAGCTCGAAGTGTCCAAGAACCGTAAGGGTTACAGCATTCTGCCTTATCGTGGCCCGAATGGTTCGTGGCAGCGGCCTTTGCCGATTGAATGTGCCAGGGATGTGGCCCAGATCATGCCCGGTGGACCATCGTTTCGGCTGATCGATCTGGAACTCTCCGGGATGACACGCACCAGCCTGTTCTCGCGCATTGTCGAACTGGCTGTCCGCAAAGCGGCTTCTCAGTCCACACCTGATGGCAATGCACCCACTGTCTACATTTTGTTTGTCGTTCGGCCCAGCGGTATCAAAGCCTATTACGAAGCCCGAGGCCGGCTTCAGGCTCAGGGCGTGGCTTTTGGTTATGAACTTGTGGATGAGCAAACGCCAATCGATTATCCCGATCTGGGCGACCTGACGGAATGGCCCGGTTATGTACCTCCTCAAGAGCTTGCCGAAGCCACGTCGACCGACTCAAAAGCCTCTGCTGGTACAGGACTTGGCGGTGGTACCGGTAACGGCAACGGTACTGGCGATGGTGCCGGCACGATGGGTAGCGATGGGCTTTTTGTTTGGAAAAATGGCCTGGACGGAGTTCGACCACCTGGAGGCACTGGCGGGATGTCCAATTCGGCGACCTCCAGCCTCGGTGGTTCCACCACTGGTGGCCGGAGTTTACAGCCAGGTGGGGCTGGTGGGATGGGTGAAGGTCTGGGAGAGTTGGGTAAAGGAATGTCCGAGAATCCATCAGCCGGCGGTGGCGCTAATGCTGGTGGTTTGGGAGACTTGGCGGCTTCTGGTCGAAGTGCGACGGGTAGCCCTCGCGTCGATTTTGGGCCCGGTACTTTGAGCCAGCTTGGCCGAAGTCGGATGGGGACAGGTCGGGTAGGAGCATCATCGGGAGATTCGTTAAGTGTCTCAGACACAGAGGGTTCAGGTGGGGGAGCAGCCGGCACTGGGGCGAGTGCTGGAAATCAGGCGGGATCGGGCAAGCTGAATTTGGAACCGCCTTGGGGTCAGTCGTCGGATCGTCGCAGGCCGGGAGGAGCCACTTCAGGCACGGGCATTGCCGATGGGGTGAGCGCTGGGAGCCCAAATGGGGGAAATGGCACGTTTGAAAATCTGGTGGCCGAACTGGCTTCCCAATCGGGCGGAGCAGGTCAGTTCAAGTCGAACAGCCGGCCCGGAGCTGTGCCGATCATGCCCGGCGATCTCGAAGAATCTGCTGCCGGGGGGACCATGAGCGAAGGCTCGCAAGCTGGCAGTGCAGGAGCATCAGCGGGACGGTCGGCTGCCAAGCCTGCAAATTCAGGATTGGGGCGATCACCATTTTCCACCCCTCCGCAGACATTGCCTCGATTTGAGCCGGCTCCAGGAACAGAATTGGCCGCTTCAGGATCGTCGGCCACTGGAACCGGAACGGGTTCAGCCGGTGCATCTGGCACACCGAGTGGCGGGCCACCCACCGGTTCCTCAGGCGGGACGAGTTCGAGTGGTTCAAGTTCCTCAGGCGCAAGCTCTTCTGGTGGACAGGCTGGTCAATCTGGAAGTTCCAGCAGTAACGATGAAAAGCCTGAGCCGAATCGTGGGTTGATGGCCGGTATGCGACGGATCTTTGGGACGGATAAGAACTTACCTGAAAAGGCCTGGGAAGCGGGACTGTTTTGCGATGCGGATGGGATCACGATTCGCCCGGGCGAGCATCGCCTGAATCTGACAGACCTTCAGAACGATACCGATCTACTGCCAAGAACACTGCTTTCGATGTTTGAGAAGCAGGTGAGGGAACATCCGGAACACTACTGGAGGCCCTATGTTCGGTACCGGGTGGCCAATGGTGGAGAGAGTCTGATGGGTATTTCACAACAGCAGTTGGCTGGTGGGCTTGTGCGATGGCCAGCCGTGATGGAGCCGGTGGCATCGGCAGCGAATCGGGCAGGGCAGGTACGGGGGCGTTGATCGGTGGCTCGATTCGATCATATAAAAGACATGGAAGTAGACCGAACGATGAAGACCAACCCACGCCCGAAGTCGATGATCGCTGTGGC
>CAMCFM010000339.1 GCA_945874095.1 Candidatus Kuenenia stuttgartensis | reverse complement strand
AGGTCATCAAATGCAGCCGAAGAAAGTGGTGATGCCTGCTTGAGATAATTCTCAGCCCTATCCACCACATGGCCAGGCAATTGCAATCGACGGGCAATCGCCAGCGCATGAGACCTCCCAGCCTCACCAATTCGCACATGATAAAGCGGCTTTAGCGACTCAAGGTCAAATTCCACATTCGCATTACGAACACGGGGGTTTCCAAATGCAATCGTTTTCATTTCACCCAGGTGAGTGGTGATCACAGCCATGCAGCCGTGGCTGTCAAGTTCATCCACAATCGCTCGGCCAAGGGCTGCACCCTCTGCCGGATCGGTACCCGCACCAACTTCATCGAGCAAGACCAGGGTTTTCTCAGTGGTCTTATTTAAAATGGTTGTAATGCGCCGCATGTGCGATGAGAATGTTGAAAGTGACTGCTCCAGGCTTTGTTCATCGCCAATATCCGACAACACATCATCCAGCAATTGCACCTGCGAACCTTCAGCGGCTGGTATGAATAATCCACACTGAGCCATGACTGACAATAAGCCAAGCGTTTTTAATGCAACCGTTTTTCCACCGGTATTGGGGCCTGTCACCACCAGTAATTTAAAGTCGAATCCAAGGTGAATATCAATCGGTGTGACCTGCCGTTTTTTGGCAAGATTGGCCGATTTTGCAACAGCTCGAAATTCAACCGGCTTCATCACTGGCCGTTGATAGAAGGGCCTCGCGGCTGCCTTGGCCTTTTTCTCAAGCCGCCTTTGTTCCGCAAGGGCAACATAATCTACCCCCAGGCCACCTTTTAAAGTCGGCTCATTTTGCTCAGGCTCAAGTTCAGTATCAGCCAATTCCAATTCATCGGCTTGTATTTCTTGAACTGGTGGCGATTCAGGTGCCTTTGGAAGCTGTGCAAATAGTGGAGATGGTACAGGCGGCTTGGCTTTTTTCTGTTCATGCTGTGCCGTCAGTGGCACTTTCATTCCGGCAGGCAAACCCATAAATGCCGGGCTTTTTACAGGCAATGATTGCTTCTCCAACTTCGATTGCAATTCATTTACCGTTTCCATCTCCGGATTTAGAGCATAATTAATGGCTGATTCTATCACTTCAGCAGTATCGGGAGTGACTTCAGGCTCTGTAATATCTTCTTTAATTTCCTCAACCGTCTCTCGAAACAGATGTTCAAGCAGAGGATGCCTGGCCGCTCTTAGAAACAAGCCTTTTGCACCAAACACGGGCCGAAAGTGGCGGTAATCGTTTGCATATCTTGCGCGGGCCACAGTAAAATCCAACTCGGCCATTTTACCGATGGCTTGTATTAACGATTCTCCCACCTGTCCAATCTGTTCCGACAGCCAGTGCAGAATCCGTCTGACTTCTTTTTTCTCTTTGTCACGTAGAAATGAAAGCTGAGCCGACTGGTCTGCAATTCCTGAAGGTTCAACATAGACAGTTTCGCTGGATGCGCTGGTGCGCTGGACTGATCCTGAAACTTCTCCGCGCCGCTCTCTCACAACTGGAACCACATAATGGTGACCAACCATGGTGTAATTTGGATATCGCAAAAGCCCACGTGCATCGAGCGAACGGATCAGGTTTTTCAATGTATCCTGAATTTTCTGCTCAGAGACTTGAATTTCCCGACGAATATTTGACAACCGCCGGCTGGCTGTATCCAGCACCTCACCACGAGGGTCCAGACATCCATCAATGGTATTTAAAAGGCTAGAATAATCCGCCAGACCGATCTTCAGGGAAGCCAGTCGGGGGCTGTTATCCGTATGCTTTTCAAGCCATTGGGAAACATCCTGGATGACCCGCAAACTGTTTGAAACATCACAGATTTCATCTGCGGCAAGCGTGGCATGAGTCTGTGCCCGCCTAACCAGCGGCCTGATATCTGTGAGAGAGCCCAGTGAAGGCCCCAAACCGGCCCTGACCAGTTCCAGCAGTTCCTCCGTCTCCTGCAAGCGATGGTCAATCTCACTTTGATCGTTCAGAGGTTGCAACTCCAAACAGGCATCACGCCCAAGCGAAGTGGCTGAATAACCAGCTACGATCTGCCGAAGTCGATCAAATTCCAACAGTTCCAGCGTGTGAGCATCCATGAATCGTCGGGTCCGGAATCATCTCAATTTGATGATTATTTAGGGTGAATTCATATATGGTAGAATCGCTGCATTCACTATCAATTATAGCGACTCGTCCAATACTTCGTCGTAAAGTGAGCTGCAATCGACCAGACGTGCCGATTCGCCATCGTGTACCGCCATTTTCACACCAGCATAGAGGCTGGCGCCGGCAAATTCGCCATTTTTGCGAACGGCAAAAAATCGGACATTGAAATTCGGACGGCCTTTCGCATCCTGCAACCGTTTGTCCCGATTCGTCGCTGCAATCCGTTTACAGCTCTCAATCAGACAATCTTTTAATGATTTATCCGGATTCCGCCGCATCTCTTCCACAGCCAGAAAGCTGGAACAGTTCAGAATATTCGCCTCGCCCCGGCCTGTGGAGCCTGCAGAACCGACATCATTATTCAAATAAAGCCCGGCTCCGATAATCGGTGAATCTCCGACCCGGCCAGGGATTTTGAAATACAATCCGGAAGTCGTGGTGGTACACCCCAGATTCCCATGCGTATCAAGTGCCGAGCAGTGAATCGTGCCATATTCGCGTACATACCGTGGCCCAAAGAAGGCCTTGACGGCAGGGTCAAGCTCATCGATTGGAGGAGGAATCCTGTCGTCGTTTTTACTGACCGTTTCCTTCCAATAAAGCCAGAACTTGCGGGCATCGTCGGTCAGCAGGTTTTCTTCAGGAAATCCGTGCATTTTGGCGAACCGAAGTGCGCCTTCGCCTGTCAAAAGACAGTGGTCTGTGCGTTTCATGACGAGCCGGGCGACGGCGGCTGGGTGCATGATATTTCGCAGGCTCGCAACGCTACCTCCACCGTGAGTCGGCCCGTGCATGACGGCAGAGTCAAGTTCCACCACACCATCTTCGTTGGGAATTCCGCCCAGGCCGACGGTATGGTCGCTCGGATCCGCTTCCACAATTCCCACACCTGCGACGGCAGCATCGAGCGGATCGTGGCCTTTTTTGATCAAATCCATGGCCAGCTTGACAGTTTCCAGGCCATTAGAGCTAGCAATCACGATGGGACGCCCCTTGCCCAATGGCTTTGCGGGCATCGCGCCGAAGGCGGAAGCACATAGTGAAGCGACACTTGTGGCCATGAACGTGCGACGTTGTACAGGAGGCAACATATTCGGATCAGCTCCACACGTTGTTCTGAGAATTTGGGCTCGGGCAGATCTTTGGTTTCTTACATCTAAATTAACGTTTCTTCGCAGCTTAGGCCAGATCTGAATCCAGTGGATTGGCGGATCAAACCGAAATTATCCTGCTTAAAAGGAGCACTTAAAGTTCACCCTACTTACCCATTCACGGTTCCTCTAAATCGTTCCAGTGCGTGGCTTCCACACTGATGAAGCTTGATTCCTGGAGGTTAGATCGCCTTTACCCTGGCAAATTTCAGATCAAATCAGGCCTCCTGTTTCTGACCTTCCGGGAACTCAGCTGCCGTTGCTTAACCCGTAAGCACCTCGACAGAAAGAGATATTCGGGATAATCTAAGGAGAAGCATTGGTGACCCGTGTTGCCAACACCTGTTTGCACAGAAGGCGGGCGAGTGATCAAAACCAGGGTGTCAAAAAAATCTTGTCACCCACGCAATTTGATCCTACTTGCCCTTCTGGAAAAATCGACTTGAAACCAACCGTCTGATTAACACAGGAGCATTGAGCATGATTCGAATGGCATTGAAGTTCGCCCTTCTGGCGACGTTCTGTATGGGAGTCTGCGGCGTGATTCAAGCCGATGAAGGCATGTGGGTCTTTGACAACCTTCCACTCAAGCAGCTTAAAGAGAAATATGGGTTCGAACCAACCCAGGCTTGGATCGATCAACTGCGTGGTTCGGCTGTCCGCTTTAATAATGGAGGATCCGGCTCGTTCGTTTCCGCCGATGGTCTGGTCATGACCAACCATCACGTCGGTGCCGATACACTCCAGAAGCTCTCTACCAAAGAGAAAGACTATTACAAGGTCGGCTTCGTTGCCAAAACCAAGGCTGAAGAACTCAAAGCGCCTGACCTGGAACTGAATGTTCTGGTTGATATCCGTGACGTAACGGCAGAAGTGCTTGCTGCTGTGCCCAAGGGCTCTAACGATGCCGAAGCCAATGCCGCCAAACGCGCCAAAATGGCTGTGATCGAAAAGACCGCTACGTCCGAGAATAAGATGCGTAACGACGTGGTCACCCTTTATCAAGGCGGCCGTTACGCACTCTATACTTACAAGAAATACACCGACGTCAGGCTCGTTTTCGCACCGGAATTTGACATCGCCTTTTTCGGTGGCGATCCAGACAATTTCGAGTACCCCCGATTCTGTCTCGATGCCTGCTTCTTTCGGATTTATGAGAACGGTCAGCCCGCCAAGCCCAAGCACCACCTGAACTGGAACACGGAAGGCTCTAAAGAGGGCGATCTGACTTTCGTGGCAGGACACCCAGGCCGAACCAGTCGGCTCTTTACCGTGGATCACCTGAAGTATCTCCGCGATATCAGCCTGCCTTTCCTGCTCGATCTGCTGAAAGATCGCGAGAAGTTCCTGCTCGACTATGCCAAAACCGGCGCTGAAAAAGCTCGCCAGTCGAAGGAAGATCTGTTCAGCTATCAGAATAGCCTGAAGGCTCGGACTGGTGGCTATATGGGCCTCAAAACGGCTGAATTCATGGCCTCCAAGGAATCCGCTGAAGCGGCTTTCAGAAAAGCCATTGAAAGTGATGCTTCCATGAAGGAAGCCTATGGCGATGCCTGGACGAAGATCGCTGCCGCTGAAGCCGTGGCCGCCAAATCGCTGGTAAAATACAACTTTGTCGAACGTGGACTGGGCCTGGAAAGCACTCTCTTCAGTCTGGCCAGAACTCTGGTTCGCCACTCGACGGAAGTGCGTAAGTCGAACACCGAACGCTTGCGTGAATTCCGCGATTCTGCCCTGGAATCGCTTAAGATGGACCTGTTTTCGGATGCCCCGATTTATCCGGAATATGAAGTCGCCAAGCTGACTCATTCTCTGGAATACTGGCAGTCAAAGGTCGGTGCCGACGACGAAATCCTCAAAAAAGCCCTCGCCGGCAAGTCTCCAGCCGATCGAGCCAAAGAGCTTGTAGCCGGCACCAAACTGGCCGATGTCGCCACCCGTAAAAAACTCGCTGAAATGGCTCCTGAAGAGATCGCCAAACTTGACGACACCATGATCGCTCTGGCTCTGGCCGTCGATCAAGCTGGCAGAAGTGTGCGTCGTGAACGCGAAGACAAGGTGGAAGCCGTTGAGACGGCGAATTATTCGCGAATCGCTCAGGCCAACTTT
>CAMCFM010000338.1 GCA_945874095.1 Candidatus Kuenenia stuttgartensis | reverse complement strand
CTGAATCTGGCAATAATCGGGCCTAAATCTTCGAACGGGCTTGGCTGAAATCCTTGCATTTCATAATCTACAAGCTCTGGAGGATATTCTGTCATGAAATCGGAGGTTCCCCCAGGTGCAACTCGCCCGCTCGATGCTCCGAAAAATATGGGAGATCCAAACCGCTCTGCCACTCTGGTTAAAATCAATTCATCTTTTGCACGAGTCATGGCGACATATAAAATCCGCCGTTCCTCTTCAATCGCTGCCAAATCTTCAAGCGATCGGCTATGAGGATAGACCCCTGCCTGAACTTTCATCACATAGCCCACTTTGCATTCCGTACCTTTTGCCGAATGCACCGTGATCAGAGTGAGAATGTCTTTGTCATCGGAACGGCTGTCAAATGTGGCGCTGACAGGGTCGAGCGTATACGTTTCCAGAAAGGCTTCCAGTGATTTATGGCGTTTGGCAAGTGTGATTAAAAGCTCGTAATCGCGATATCGTTTCTGCCAGTTATCATAACGCTTCTTCTGGATCGGATTCAGAAATGCAACCGCATTTTTAATCGCTTTTTCAGGGCTATTGCGATTCTTCTGCAAGTCCACCAACCCTTGAACCAATTGCTCAGCGTCTGGAATCTTACCTGCCGAACCCAGAATATCCGGCAGCATTTCAATGGCCTGCTCCGCAGATTTTAAAGCCGATACCTGGTCGATCACCGAATTGGCAGTTACGTCGCCCACTCGATTAAAAAGCCTTAAATAACGGCTCCACCCGAGTTCGTCCCTTTGGGAAATGCCTGACCTTAACAACGACAGCAGGTCTTTCACATGCGCGGTTTGCATCAGTTTTGTCCCACCAATAAACTCGTATTCAATATTGTTTTCAATCAGGGCCGCTTCCAGATCACGGGTCATCCAGGCGGCTCGAACCAGAATCATGATCTCTTTGAGTTTCATTCCACCATCATGCTTTTCAATAATATCTTGAACCACCCATGCAGCTTCCTTGGCAGGGCTGTCAAATTCCACCAACTTCGGTTTCATGCCAGTCCCACGAGCAGACTCCAGCCGTTTTTCATAATTCAATGGAGATTGAGCCAGCAGCCAGTTGGCCAGGTCGAGGATCGGCTGGGTGCTGCGATAATTCGTGATCAGTGGAAGTACCGTTCCACCTTTCACACGGGTGGTAAAGCTGTGCACATTTTCAAAGTCAGCGCCCCGGAAGGCGTAAATTGACTGCGCATCGTCGCCTACACAATATAATTTGGCCGGGTCGCGAAGTCCGTCCAGAATCAGCCACTGGATCGGGTTTGTGTCCTGCATTTCATCGACCAGAATATGGTCGAACTGGCCAGCGATCATCCTGCTCACATCCTGCATGGATGGCATATGAAGGGTGCGTGCAAAAAGGTATAAAATGTCGTCGTAATCAACATAATTCCGGAGCCGTTTGCGGGCTTCATAAGCTCTGTGGATCGACTTCAGCTTCGCCATCTCGGCTTCTTGAAATTCGCCGAGCTTTTTAATGTATTCTTCGAACCCGATATTTGTATTTCGGGAATAGCCCATCAATTCGGTGATTCGTTCGCGTTTTGGAAAGCCTTTTTCGGGCTTTTGAACAAATCCGGAACGAACCATCCCGACCAGTTCCAATTGGTCGTCACGATCAAGAATCGTGAGCTGATCAAGCCCAAAAGCCTTGGGGAAATGCCGCATCATGTTCAGGCAAAAGCCGTGAAAGGTGCCGGCCCTGATGTTGTCCGCAGAGGGGCCGACCTGCGACTTCAACCGACCCACAAGCTCGCTCGCCGCCCTTCGAGTAAAGGTCAGGGCCAGAATTCGCTTGGGATCGACGCCTTGGGAGATCAAATGGGCAGCGCGAGCGATGATGGTCCGGGTTTTGCCTGTCCCGGCACCGGCCAGGACCAGCAGGTGCCCTCCATCATGATGCGCTGCTTTGGTTTGGTCCGGGTTGAGCTTCATAGGTGAACAGTCGTCGTAATTTCAATAGCGGATCAAGGAAATGATTTCATCAGGCTTCAATTTCTCAGCACCTCCGAGAAATAACAATTCCATCAGAAATGCACACGCTGTGACCTCTGCGCCGATCGACCTGACCAGGTCTGCACAGGCTTTCATCGTTCCGCCGGTGGCCAGGACGTCGTCGATCAACAAGACTTTCTGGCCTGATGTGAGTGCATCAGAATGAATTTCGAGCCGATCTGTACCATATTCCAAGGCGTATTCAATTCCAATTTTGTCGAATGGCAATTTGCCTGGCTTGCGGATTGGCACAAATGGGACATTCAGCAGCATGGCAACAGGTGCCCCAAAAATAAATCCACGTGCTTCAGCCGCAGCGACCGCGTGAATCTCACCCTTTTTAGAAGCTGCTTCAGCAATGCGATCGATTGCAATTCGGAGTGCTTCCGGATTTGATAATAATGGGGTGATATCCTTGAACATGATTCCTGGTTTTGGGAAGTCAGGAATATTTCTCACATAGAGTGTCAGGTCAAATGGGATGGCCATGGTTGTCGCTTTTCCTTCTCTTTTTTTATTTCATGCAATCGTTGAACAGATTCGCGTGAAATGCACTCATTTCTGAGTCTTGTCAGGTGAACTTGCAGGCTTGGAGCCATCAGTCGCCTTGGATTGTAACAAACCTTTGTCTTTGGGAGCAAACCCGTTGAAAAGTCTCATACTGAATGGAGAGCCTCCAGCGGTCGGCAAAGGGATCGGAATGGGGACCACAGTGCCAGGTTCCTGCCCACCCATTTCAGGGGAGTTCAAGTTCTTGTCAATCATGGGCTTAGAGATGCTAGCAGGTGTCTTGGAATCGGCTTTGTCCGACTTTAACGCTGCCTTTTTCGAGGCGTCAGGATCTTCCTCAGACCATGGTAAAATCGGGATTGGGACTGGATGAACGGTCATTTGGGGCAATACCACACCCATAAATTCCGGGTTTCGCTTGTGAGTCCCTGACTGGATCGGGCCCAATCCACCGATGAAAAGATTTCGGGAGTTCGCGAAACCCGCAGATGTCCCAGAGGTCCAAACCACGCCCCCACTTGCCTTGTCGTAAGCGAAAAGGGCGACCTTGGAAAGAGCCTTCTGATCGGCTTTTTTCATCAGAGCAATTTCCGGAATCGTACCCATCGGAATTCCTGTAATTGTCGCAGGAACAGTGATTTGTGGAATTCCGATCAAGAAGCTGAAGTCGTCTGTTCCAAGGGCTCCGATTCTGGCCTCAACGATCACAGACGCCTGCTCTGGTTTCTCCATCAGACGCACTCCACGCACCAGCATGGCCTCGCGAATCGACGAAATCACCCAGCCTTTGTCCACAGCTTCGATATTCTTAGTCTCAAAATAAACCGGCGCGTTCTCCAGAGGACTGAAGTCGATCCGCCGTAGAGCCTCGTCAAACGCGCTTGAAAGCAGCATCTGTTCTGTGCCACTTCGAGCCGTATTGGTGTTGCGAACGGTGCCGCAACCGGTCAGGGCCAAGCCGCCACAGAGCAGGGCAGATAAGCCATAAGTCTTTAACACAGTGGTGATTTGGGTGGCATCCATGCCGGCCTTCATCGCTAATGACCTGCTTCCGGTACAGATCCATCCGAACCGGAATTGATTTAATATCCACAGGATTATTGCGAGCTTCTGGAATCAGTCAAGGGGAATCCTCAGAATCGACTCAAGTTTCACGTGATAAGTGCCGACAGGTAAGCCAGATGCACTTCTTTATGCGACTTTGATAGGACCCATAAAGATCTGTGGCCTGACAATCATCAGAGACGATAATCATGTGGAATGACGCACTCGAAAATGCTTTGAAAGCACATCGTAACCGCGATTATGAAACGGCCAGGCTGGCCTATGAAACGGCTTTAAAACGTGATCCGGCTTCAGATCAGGCCCATTATCTGCTCGGAATGCTGTTGCTGGAAACCCGTTCCCCAGTTCAGGCATTGGGGCATTTTCAAGAAGCCTTGCAATTAAAACCTGATCAATCATTATATTTATCGGCACTCGCGGATGCATTTTCAGCGATGGGCCAGCCCCAAAATGCCATTCGGTTTTATGAGAAATCATTAGAGCTTGGAGGCTCAGTATTCCAACTGGGTGTCAGACTGAATTATGGGGCCACTTTAATGGATGTCGGGCGGGTGACGGATGCGATTCAACAATTTGTATTATGCGTTCAAGCCGCTCCGGAATGCATACCTGCCTGGAATAATCTTGGAAATGCAAAACTTCTAGTTGGCGAGAAAGCTGAAGCTGTCAGAATATTCGAGTCGGCGTTGCAGATTTCGCCTCGTATACCGGAGTTGCATTCGAATATCTCAAAAGCTCTTTTGGAATTAGGGCAGATTGAAAAGGCTTTATATCATGCAGAAATGGCTGTTGGGATAAGGCCAAGCGATGCCGCTGGATGGATGAATCTGGGAAAGGCAAGACTTGAAAATGGTCAGCTGAATGAGGCGCGGGTTGCATTTGAAAAGTGCTTGGAAATTGCTCCGAAATCGGCGTCTGTTTATGCGAATCTGGGCACGATCGACGAACTTCAGGGCCAGATGCTGGATGCTGAACAGAACTGGATGAAATGCCTGGAGTTGCAGAAAGAGCATGCGGGCGTGCTTGGAAGGCTCGCGACTCGTCTCGGTGCAAAATTGCCCGATGATTTGAAATGCCGAATGGAGGCCGTTTTTGAAGACTCCTCAAAGCCTGATACTGACCGCGAATTGATTGGTTATGGACTGGCTCATTATTATGATAAAACCTGCGATTATATTCAATCCGCCCAATATCTCGATCAAGCGTGTATTATGCGAGAGCAATCACTCGCAAAATCTGGTCGCTCTTATGACAGGACAAGATTTCAACTCTTTGTCGCACAATCCGCCAAAATCACTCGGATTTCTGACTCCACATCTATAAAAAATGAGCCTGAATCGGATTCTCAGGCGATCAAGATGATATTCGTCGTGGGGATGGCCAGGTCAGGCACATCGCTTGCTGAGCAGGTTTTGGCATCTCATCCAGAAATCACAGGGGCAGGGGAGTTGACATTTGTGCCCGACCTTTACGACGAATTCTTGAAGCGTAGCAATCTCGATGCATCTGTTGGAATTTCGATGTCTGATAATCAAGTGGCTTCATTAAGAAAGAAGTATCTGGATAATATTTCTAAGAAAGGATTTGCGACGAAATACGTGGTGGATAAACTGCCAGATAATATCTTTTATCTGGGATTAATTCAGAGAATGTTTCCTGAATCGACCGTGATTATCACTCAGAGAAATCTTTTGGATGTGGCATTGTCGTGCCGGATGACCCGGTTTGCAGGCGTCAGATGGAATTCCGATTGGAAGAACCTGATTCATCGGTTAAACCTGTTTCAAAGTGTATCGAAGCAGTGGCTGGCCAGGCCTGATCATTGGGC
>CAMCFM010000337.1 GCA_945874095.1 Candidatus Kuenenia stuttgartensis | reverse complement strand
CACAATGAAACGCCAACGCAATCGTTTAGAATTGACATCGATCGAATCGCTTGAGGAACGGTCCATGCTCTCCGCCACAAGCTTCGGTAAAATTAGTGCTGCAGCCCGGACACCTGTTGTTCGGTCGTTGCCGGTTTCGATCATCGCACGCCCAACTATTGACTCGGGCTATACTTCAGTCAGTGGACGTGTGACGGCCCGCAGTGTAGTTCGTCTCGATGTGGGTAGCGATGGTTCCTTTGAGAAAGTCGTTAAGGCTGACAAAAAGGGCAACTACTCGTTCAAGTTCTATGTCGGTTTTGGCACAACTAAACTCAAGGTTGCGTCGGGTAGTGGCCGGCAGGCACGTTATGGGACTCTAACCGTGAATCGTGTGGATCATTCCGCACCGTCTATTTCGATTCAATCGCCCGCTTCCGGTGAGGTTTTTTCGCAGATTCCAGTTTTCTCCGGTCAAGTAAAGGATCGTGGGGCAGGGGTATATCAACTGGCATGTCGTGTCGAGGGCGAAGAAATTCAGTGGGTTCCGTTCGACGCGAGTGGAAACTTCACATTCTCCCCAGCCCTCAATTCGGATGGATCCGATGACGGAGCACGCCTGATCCGGTTTCAGGCAATCGATAGGGTGGGTAATCTTTCCCAAATAATCGAAATCCCATTCGATTTGCGTACGCGTACCAAGGGCCAGTCGTTTGTTATTGATACACCTGTGTTGGCTGTGGGGGCCAGCGATTCGATTCGGTTCCAGGTCGAATTTCCAGATGCGACGAACTCCCAGAATCTCGAGCTTTACGAGTGGATGCCCGATGGCACTTACGGAGCATTTTTAGGGAATCTGGTTGATAACGGCGATCCCTTCAGCGGTGACGCGGTTGCCGATGACGACAGATTTTCGGTGATTTTGCCATTTCGTTCGAACACTGCTGGTAATTTTCAGTTCGCTGTGAAGATCAATGGGCCGAATGTTGACATGAATCCGTTGGTTTCTTCGATCCAGGTAGTCGAGCCGCCAAGTGTCCAACGATTGAACGATCTCAACGATTACGCGAACTCGACAGGAAACTACACTCGCAACTTGTTAGTCGCTGGGCAGTCTGAAGCTTCTGCATTAAACGCTGCCAAATCAAGGCTCATGGAAGATACAGAGAATGTCATGGCTGGCTCGATCGTCATCCATGAACAATCAATTTCTTGGAAATCAACGGAGGGGATTTTATTTACGAGCACAATCGGCCCATACTATACGTCGAATGTCAGAGGTTCCATTCAGCCCGATTCAGATTCCACCAAAAATCCAAATGACGGAGTAGTTAGTGTGGCTTCGATACCGAATTGTACAGGAAAAGTTAAAGTGCTTGCGCCGTATTTTTGGCAATTCGGATTTGATGAGTCGGATGATATCGCTCAAATGTTCTGGGATAAGGGTTATGAAGTTGAATTCCTGGCTAACCCCTCCAAGGATTTCAATTCCATATCCTTAGAAGACTTCAAGAATTTGGGGAAGTATGAGGCCGTAGTCATTACATCGCATGGTCTTGCTGGTGAGGGCATCTTGCCCCGAATCTACGTTGGCATTCCATGGGAAAAGACTTTCAGCCAAATAAATGAATATGCTTCGGACATATTGAGCGGTCGGATTGGCTTCCACAATTATAAGGACGGCAACTCCGAATTTTTTATCACTTCTGAATTCATTTCGCATTACAGTCCTAAATTCGATGACACGATCGTTTATGTTGGAGCCTGTCGAAGCGGAATGGATTCCCGTATGTCGCAAGCATTTCTGGGGAATGGAGCTCAAGCCTTTATCGGTTACACGGACATAGTCGACTCCGACTTTGCATTTGCGCACGGCTTGGCGACTTTCACGACTCTCCTCGCTGCCGAGCCCTTCAATTCAGTTGGTTCCATCCCCGGTATCAATTTCGACATAGAAGAAGACAACGATCCAGCTCGTTTCGTGGCCTACGGCGATCTGAACGCAAAACTGAAAAACAAATGCGGAATCGACGATCTCTACATTGAATACCGCTGGGCAGAGTCACAGAAGGATCTTGACACCAGTACGAAGTTTATCGATGCCTCGGTCGGTTACGACTGCAGACCTTCGAACACTTACGTGAGTTGGACTGGTGACGACACATCGAGAGGCGGCAAGGAAATCGTTCAGATTAACTTGGAGAAATCGCTCGAAGATAATAAGTGGTCTAACTCCGTTATCGTCAGCCTCGCTGCCGGGTGGTATACGCCAGCCGAAGGTTCCGGGCCTGCGACGTTGACAATCGGCCTCAAAAATCGCATGACAAACAAGATCACCAGCACAACGATCAAGACGATTTCGCCTGGCAGCCAGTCTGGGTGTGCTCAGACAGCCGTTGGAACAATCACGATCACAGTACATAATCCAGGAGCTGCCAATACCTATGTGAGTTACTCCTTGAGTTGATCGAGGCAAATCTGAGAACCGTTCCTTCGTACTGATTTGGTATCAGAGTCGGTATCTCGGTGTTGATCCAAATGCACACCTATGGTTGCCATGGTGGTCGCGCCTGAGTGTACATCGGCTTTGGCTGCAACCGCACAGGCTGGCTATGAAGTCGCCCGCAGGCTCTATTCCGAAATGCAATCGCAATTCGGCGAAATTCTCTCACGTACTCTGGCCCACGAGACGAACCCCAAAGCCCGCGTTCGCTGTATCCGTGTGGGCCGAATCGTATTTGAAAAAGTCTGGGCCGCCCGAATCAACGATAGATCCGAACAACTCGTCGAATTCTCTGGCTCCGAACTGCCAGGCAAGTGGAGGCCAACCCCTCCAGGCTTTGCACCTGCGCTTTTGCCTCAGTGGCCCCGAGTCAAAACCATGGCCAGACTTTCGATGCTCATTTCCACCGACGATTTACCAGTTTCAATCAAGCAGCTGAAGAGGCCGGGATGAGTCGCATTTATGGCGGTATCCACTTCCGGGCGGACAATTTGGACGGCCTTAAGCTGGGGCGGTCCGTGGCGGTTCAGGTTCTGCGTCAATTGACTGTGTAAGTGTTTGGCTCTCCAGTATTTTCGAACGGTATAGGGGGCAGGGGAATAGAGCATTCTGGAATGCCCATTTTCCTGCTCCAACCCAAAAAAAACGTCTCGAAGATCCACAATGTGTCCACTCGCTTTGTCTAAATATTTAGAAGCACAAAATCCAAACACCAGTTTGGCAATGACGCTTCGCAACTCATACCCCCACAAACGCTTCCACATTGTTTGGAACAGGTGGAAGGTATATCCGCACGATCTATTGCCAGTTTCATCCTGCTCGTTTCTCCACAACTGCCCACAGATTGGACCCACACCATGAAGCTGTTTTCACTAGCCCGTACCGCCAGATCGTGCAAAAAAAACAACGTCACCAGCCGCAAGCACCGTTTGCGTTCACAGTTGAACATATCGCACGACTGGGCTGAAGTGAAACTGGAAAAGCGAGCCCTTCTGGCCGTTGTCACGTGGGACGGAGGTGCTGGTACGATGAATTGGGGAGACGCCAGCAATTGGTCTCCGAATTCCTTGCCTACAAATTTGGATGATGTGGTGATTCCTGACCTCTCGGGTGTTCAGACAGTCGTTGTCAATATTGCGGCAAACGCGAAATCCCTGAATTCCGTAGAGAATCTAACGATTTCTCCAAGTCAGAGCTTAACCCTGCAAAGTGGTATCTCGAAGGTCTCGGGGGCGTTCACCGTTTCACCAGGCGGCACGATCACAGCCGATAGTGGTGCGGTTTTTACACCGACCGGCACGGTGAAGATTGACGCGGCAAATCTTTATGCGAAGAATAGTGGCAAGCTCATGCTGGCGATAGCGACAAGTTATGTAAATTCCACCAACTCTGCTGCGGTGATACAGGCATCCGGGACAAATAGCCTGATCGACCTTTCTGGGCTGACAAAGATTGATAATGGGGGATTATCAGGGGGTACGTCTCTTGATGTGAATGTGACGACAGGCGGTAGTATTGATCTTAGAGGTGTTACCCAGATTACAGTTAGCACTAGCGCCTGGACAAGAGTTCAATTAAAATCTATAGATGCTACCAGTGTAATCAATCTGCAAAAACTAACTGATTTTCAGGACAACCAAGCCGGTTCTGAAAGCTATTCACTATATTCTGCCATGACGGCATCTACCAACGGCCAGATTTTAACAACTGCCTTGAAGAACCTCACTGGAGTAAGGATTACACACGATGGCGGAACAATTGATGTCTCGAAAGTCGAGCAGCTATTTAACAGTGGCATTTATGTCAATGCAGGGACCATCAATTATTCCAGTCTCTTTTCCATAAAAGACTCGGAAGTCAGTATCTCAGATGGTACTATAGGACTTTCAGCAGTCTATAATATAGATGGTAGCGGCTTTTATGCGAGTAATGGGAAAACGATCAATTTGGGCCAGATCACAAGTTATAAAAACACATCCAAAGCGAATGTGTATTTTCAGGCTAATGGTGCAGGAAGTCAGGTGATATTATCCGGACTGCTGGATATAACTGTAGGTGGTGCCGGTGGATCATCGGCAGCGAGGCTTGATGTTAATGTGACCAGTGGTGGTAGCATAGATCTTCGAAGCGTGACGCAAATTTATGCTGGAGCTAATATCTTCCAATATGTCCGATTTAATGCCAAAGATACCAACAGCGTAATACTATTGCAAAAACTGACAGATTTCCAAGATTACGAATCCATCGACGATGGTGTTCATCCATATTCTGCCATGACGGCATCTACCAATAGCCAGATTTTGACAACTTCCTTGAAGAACCTAACTGGAGTGCGGATTACGCACGATGGCGGAACAATTGACGTCTCGAAAGTCGAGCAACTATTTAACAGTGGCATTTATGTCAATGCAGGGACCATCAATTATTCCAGTCTCTTTTCCATAAAAGACTCGGAAGTCAGTATCTCAGATGGTACTATAGGACTTTCAGCAGTCTATAATATTGACGGTACGAGTCTTTATGTTTCAAATGGGCGACAGATTGATCTCTCACAAATAACGAGCTTTGTAACTTCTGTGAAAACCGTAGCTTTCCAATCGCGTGGATTAAATAGCAAAATACTTTTGCCAGGCGTAGTTACAATAATCAACAAGTCAGATAGAGGATGTGTTACGATTAATGCTATTGAAAGCGGGGTTATTAATCTAGCAAACGTAAGCTCTATATTTTGTAATACAGGGTTTGAACCTAAAGTGCAAATATCAGTATCAGATAACAACAGTTTGATTGATTTGAAGAGCCTTGTTTCGTTATGGGCTGTAGTGCCCCCTCAAGCCTTGTTCCTTGGGTAAAGCCTCTTCAGTTTCACTCGCGCATTCTCGATTTTAAACTGCCAGTCAACGCCTCGTTGTTTGGCGTTCGTACTCTCTGACCATGCCGCGATTTCACTCTCCAGTTCGGCCAGTTCG
>CAMCFM010000336.1 GCA_945874095.1 Candidatus Kuenenia stuttgartensis | reverse complement strand
AGTCCCATGGAACCGGCGTTCCTTTTGTTCCACATATCCACGAGCCTGAATGGTCTGGATAATTGGCGCGTAAGTACTGGGGCGGCCAATACTTTCCTTTTCAAGAGCCTTGATCAGAGTGGCTTCGCTGAACCGTGGAGGCGGTTGCGTGTGGTGCTGAGTCGGATTGACCCGGGCCGGAAACAGCGACTGCGACACTTTAAGATCAGGCAGCAGCGAATCTTCCTGCCTTGAAGCCGGTGCCAGTACTTTACGATAACCGTCAAATTTCAGAATCTTGCCCTGGGTACTGAACACCCCCGGCCCAGCCTGAATCTTGACATTGGTCACGGCAAACATGGCCGGAGTCATCTGGCTCGCCACAAACCTCTTATACACAAGTGCATAAAGCTTGTATTGATCCACAGATAGATTCGATTTCACGCTCTCTGGGTCGTACTGCAACTCGGTTGGCCTGATGGCTTCGTGGGCCTCCTGAGCCATTTTCCCTGCAGCGAACCGATTGGCCTTATCAGGCACATATCTCGGCCCATATTTGGTGTTGATATGCTCACGAACGCCCTTTACGGCGTCGTCGCTGACTCTCAGACTGTCGGTACGCATATAGGTGATCAAACCCACGGGGCCGTCGCCGCCGATATCGATCCCTTCATAAAGTTCCTGGGCAATTTTCATGGTCTTTTTGCCCGACCAGCGCAGCCTGATGGCGGCCTGCTGTTGCAGCGTACTGGTTTTGAAGGGGGCGTCAGGTCGGTCGAGTCGATCTTCCTGCTCCACCGATGCCACGGACCACGGCGACGCTGTCAAAGTCTCCAAGATCAGTTTGGCCTGCTCCTCGTTCGCAATTTTAGCCGACTTGCCTTGCCATTCCGTGAGGAGCGAATCAAAAGCGGATTCAGGCAGTTCGTACTTCGGCCTGGCTTCGATGATTTCATCGTCATCCGTCGCCTCGACTTCTTCCGCATGAGCCTTCTGCTTTGACAGTGCCTGGGCCACTTGTTTCGCGACATCGCTGGTCAGTGCCAGAGTGGCTGTCACCTTCCAGTATTCTTCAGAGACAAACGCCGCAACTTCTTTCTCACGCTCGGCAATCAGCCTTACGGCCACCGATTGAACGCGACCGGCCGAGAGGTTCCGGGTGACTTTTTTCCACAAAAGTGGAGAAAGTTCGTAGCCGACAAATCGGTCGAGAAATCGCCGTGCCTGCTGAGCATTGACTTTGTCGATGTCGATGTCGCTGGCGTGATTAAAGGCTTCTTTGACAGCCTTTTCGGTGATTTCATAAAACTTCACCCGTCGCACCCGTTCATCGGGCACACCAAGGGCGGCCTGGAGGTGCCAGGCGATGGCTTCGCCTTCGCGGTCGGGGTCAGTCGCCATGTAGACCATTCGGGCACGATTGGCCTCTTTGCGAAGGTCATCGACGGTTTCTTTTTTGCCAGGCATAATCTCGTAAGTCGGTTCGAAGCCATTGGCTACGTCGACACCAATTTTACGCTTGGGCAGATCGCGGACGTGCCCCATGCTGGCTTTTACGATAAAGCCGCTTCCCAGAAACTTATTGATTGACTTTGCCTTTTTAGGGCTTTCGACGATCACCAGGTCCCGGACTCGACCACCTTTGACTGGCGCCTCGTCGGATTCCGAACTCACGACGGTTTTCGTCGTTCGGGCTTTCGAAGCAGTTGTTTTTTTTGCACCAGTTTTGGTCGCACTCTTTGGCGACTTGGAAACACGTTTCGGAGTTGCCGAATCGGATTCGGCTTTCTTTCGAGCCACGATGACTTACCTTCTGTTCTGAAGGGGCCTTGATCTTGCCATCTCGCATACCCCAAGCGGATATGCGATCAAGATCATTCTCACTTACAAGGAATGCCATGAGTCGAAACGGTCAATCGGGAATCAACCAGAGGTCAGGCATCCATTCGCTTGAGGCGTTACTTTGGAGGATTATCCACTATATCAGATCGTGTCAAGAGGGACTGTTTTGAAACATGTCGTAGCTTTGACTTGCCTTTTCCAAGAAAATTGGCTACTTTGTTCGGTTCAAGGATACACCGAACTTGCTCGGAATTTTCCAAATCCAGCGTCCGCCACATGAGGTCGCCGTATGCCGTTTGAGACGTTTCGCCGCTATCAGCGCCCAATGTTGGCCGTTTTCGCCCTGATGGCGATGTTTGCCTTCGTCGTGTCAGACAGTCTGATGAATTACCTCGGTTCACGACCCAGCGGCGTGAACAACGACGAAGTCATCGCTAAAATTCATGGTCTGGATGTCAAAGCCAGCCAAATTGGTGAAATGGCCAACCAGCGTGCCTTCGCCAACGACTTCGTAACAAAAGTCCTGAGCCTGAAACTTGCCACAGCTCAAATTGGGCTCCCCGTCCCTCAATCCATCTTCGGACCAACCGACGATCGATCGATCGTGGATGCCCTGATCCTCGAAAAAGAAGCGGATCGGCTGGGAATCCCAATCGATACCGAATCCACTAAAACATGGCTTCGTGAAGCCCCTATCCAGATCCTCCTGCAAAGCCTCGGTCTGGCCGGTTCGGAAGTCACCATGCGTACCTTCCGCGATCGGATCGGAGCCGTCACAACTGCTGATCTAGACGCAACATACCAGACATTCTTCACCACCAGGATCCCTGACGCAACCTTGCTGAATGCCATCGGCAACCAGCTTCGCCTGCTTCAGGTCCGAACCCTCGGTGGGGCCACCGAAATCAGCCCCCTGGATGTCTACGAAGATTTCAAATCCGAAGCGGAAACCGTTTCCATCAATGCCGTTGCGTTCCCCGTCGATGCCTATCTGGCTCAGGCCGGAGAACCATCTGACGCCGATCTGAAAGCCCTTTACGAAAAAGGCAGCCAGATTGAGCCAAACCGGACTGTAGCCGCTCCAGCTTTCAAGATCCCTCGACGGGTTCAGGTCGAAGCCGTCTCTGCCGACACCAACGCAATCGTTGCCAAACTCACAGCCAAAATGACCGACGAAAATGTCAAAGAAGCCTACGAGAGCCGCAAAGAAGCCGATTTCAGCCTACCTCCGCTCACCCCTGAAGAACGACTGAAGCTCAGTCCGTTGCCTCAAGATTTGTTCGCGGGAGACGCCGACGCCAAGCTCACACCCAAAGGTGCTGCCGATGCTCAAACCCCTGCTGCTCCAGCAGAAGGGCCACGCTTCCGTCCTCTAGATGAAGTTCGTTCATCCCTTGTGGAAGAACTGGCTCGTGAACAGGCCCGCGAAGAAATCGACCAGAAATTCAGTCAGGTCCGCGAAGAGGTCATGAACCCGTTCGCTGACCGGATTCTGGCTGTGGAAGAAGACAACGAAGCCGCTCGTGATGAAGGTCAGCCAGGCAACAAGCCTCTGCCAGCCTACGACTCAAAGCCTCTGGTCGACGCCGTTAAAAAGCTTGAACTGACTTATGAGAAAACTGGCCTGATCTCGAAAGAGGAAGCCACAGCCCCCGACGCAGTGCTGGCCCTTGGTGCCATCGCTGATGCTCGTTTGGGCACAGAAATTGGAGACCTTGGCGAGAATTTCACCACCGAAATCTTCGCTGATACGTTCAAGAGCTTTGACGCCACATCGTTTACGACGATCATTGGTCGCCGCTATTCGATCTGGAAAATTGCCGACGAACCTGCCCGGGTTCCTACTTTCGACGAAGCAAAGCCTGCTGTTGTCGCATACTGGAAGCTCGAAAAAGCGCGGTCACTTGCTCAGAAAGCCGCTCAGGAATTTGCCGACAAATCCTCCAAGAATGCTGGTGGTCTGAAAGTGGAATCATCCACGGCCAAACTCAACCTGATTGTCACAGCACCGACAGCCAAAGTCGCCACTGGGATCTCTGGCCTTCCATCACGTGAAAATCAGTTCGCCGAGCTCTCCGAGCCTGGTAAAGCCTTGATGGAAGCGGCTTTCAACCTGACGGACAAACAAGTGATTGTCCAGCCCAACGCCACCACAAACACTTATTATGTGATGAGCCTTGGGGCACGCAAAACGGTCACACCAGAACAGCTTTACGGCCCCACCGGCCCATTCCTGCGTCTGGTACGATCCGCCATGGCTGATTCCGAAATGGAAGGCCGTGAAAGCTGGATGAAAGAGCTCCGGAAAAAAGCCGGCCTCGCCGAAGACTGGATCCCACCTTCAGAACGCGATAATAAATCGAAGAAGAAGTCCTGATTTCCAGATACTTTCCTGAATCTAAAATCTAAAGCAGGAGGTGAATCCTGGATGCACCTCCTGCTTTTTTTCTGATAACCCTCTAAACCATACTTTTTAAGAGAAAAAGGCAGTTCTTTTCACTTATACACTTGGTCGCACAAGATCTTCTGCTTGCCTGACATCTTAAATTTTTATCCACTAAAATCTCGTTTTTCACTCTTACCTGTTTTGTGGTAAGTCCTATAGAAGAGTTTTATGCCAAGAAGAAAAAAGGCAGTACATGTGGCCACCACTGGCTCACGCCTCAATGGAGCAGAAATCAGATCTGAAGTCTATCCTGGCGAAAGACTTTTGACTTTTGGTGTGTCGTAACCCAACTCTGGTCGAAAAACGGAAGCATCATCGTGAGAAACCGAGAAGGATTTAGAGAAGGTCGTGGCGACGTCAAGCCGGGCACGAAGACCTTTGTATGGGCTGGATCAAAATGGCTTGCGTGTGGGCAAAGTTTTGGGGCGATACAAGGTGGTCAAGCACTTCCAGCTTGATTGACGCGAAAATAGGTTCAGCGATAAGCGTGACACAATAAAGATTGAAGATGAGGCTTCACTGGAAAGTGATGTATATCATTCGGACTTCGGTTGAAACTCAGAAGATCGACATTCTTCCAACTCTTTTCAAAGCCTGGCGCATTCAGAGTAATTCGGGATTGAAACGGGCGAAGACTTTTTTTTATAAACCGAGAAAATAACCAAATCCAAAAGATCGAAAAGAACAAAGAAGGCAATTTCTATGCCGAAAAATAGAACGGAACGGTAACTACGTTTCATCGACTCGCACTTTCTCGCTTTCTATTTGGACTGAAAAGCAGAGAACCTTTGCAATTCACAAAGGTTCTCCAGCTTTTACACCACCAACATTTCAGAAACTTTCTATCACAACGGCATCAACGTGCCGTCCGGCCTGCCTTGCTCGTCACCGTCTTCTTCGACACGTTAAATGTCGTCCCGGCCAGTATAACATCGTTACCCTGAGTCACGCGTTCGGTCGCAAAGAACCAGTTTGGAGTTGTCGAAGATGCAATATCTGTCATTCTGTCTGTGGCGTTATCATTAAACACCGTTTGATAAAGGTAAGTGTTCGACAGATTGGTGTCGCCAATCAGGCGATATTGGCCTGCGGATACCGTGCTGATATTGTTGTTCACCGAGTTGAAACTTATTCCACTTGCAATCGACTTCCAACTCGTCATGATCGTTCGCAGGCCCTCTTCTAATGTGCCGACGTTG
>CAMCFM010000335.1 GCA_945874095.1 Candidatus Kuenenia stuttgartensis | reverse complement strand
TTCAAGCTGGCCACGCTGGCAGTACCGGCTGCAGAATTCATCCCGGAAACGGCGAGATAACCGTTGTATGAGTTTAGATATCCGTTCGAAGTCGCAGTTCCCGAATCGGTCAGAAGAGTGGCACTCGTGAATTGACTCGACAATGTTTGTACGAGCGAACCTGATGTGCTGTATTCCAGAATACTGACATCAGCCGCTGCGCTGGAGAGTGCTGTGGAACCATTTCCAATTCGTTCTACTACTAGATTGTTTGGCGACAAATTAGCGGCTTCAAGATGAACCTGAAGACCCATTGCCATTCCAATCAGACTCAGAAACAACGCACGACTCTGATACAAGTACTGAACTCGGTAGAGCATCGATATGATCCTGTCTTGAAAAGCGTTATCGAAAAGATTGAGTCCCATGCCGACTGAGAAGATAGACTATGTAAGTAAATAATGTCTTATATAACGGATGTTTTCAAGAAAATTCGCAGTGCCTCCAGACTATTCACAAAAACTTCACAATAAGCTATAAGTGTTCGCAGCATTTGCCTTTTAAAAACCGCCCAATTGTGACACGCAAATATCTCTACTCCTAAAGTGGCAAGCAAAAAGGTTTGATAAGGTACAGATGGATCGCACCCGCCAACCTACCGATCTTCCTGTACTATTTCTTATTGATCCTGTCCTGATCGATGAGTGATTCACTGGCACAACTCCGGATTTCAGAGTGAGCGGGAGTCTAAACTTTTGGGAATCCAGTAAATCACTTGACAGACGCTCCCTGATATCGGATAAAAAGGTGTAGATATCGCAATTAAACCGATTTTGTAAAACCGCTTGATTCATCAGCAGTCACTATCGTTTCATGCGTTTCCCACCTCCCTGTCGCAGCTTGTTTACAAAGGAACATCGCATGAAGCACATTGACGAACAACTTCTGGAAACGGACCTCGAAGCCCGGTTCGGATATGTAAGCGGATTCATCGGCCTGAGTGAGTCGGATATCAGAACCATTCACGGGGCGGCCGAGCATTTGGCTCCACTTGTTCCAGGGCTGGTAAATGCTGTCTATAACAAGCTCTATGAACAGGACGCCACCTGGCGGCACTTTGCCAGACCTCAGGCCGGCTATGAAGGCACAGTGCCAGAGAGGCTGGAGGATCTGACTCCGGATCACCCGATCATCAAGTTCCGAAAAGAGCATCTTCAAGGCTATCTCGTGGCCTTGGTCAGCCGTCCTTATGATGACAAGATGGTAAAATATCTCGATTGGGTCGGGAAAATCCATACTCCAAAAGCCGGCTCAACCGCCGTGAACGTCCCGATTGTCCAGATCGACGCCCTGATGGGGTTCGTTGCGGACGCGATCACAAATACGATCTTCTCACTCAATCTTCCAAGAATCGTAGAAATCGCCACCATCCGTGCCTTCGGCAAACTCCTGTGGATCCAGAACGACCTCTTCGTGAAACACTATGTGAGCTGAAAACTGGTCAGGGGGATCCAGAGGAGCTACCTGTTAATAGCTAAGGAACATGCGAGAAATATCTTCCCGTTTTTAAAACCAATTAACCGGGGCTAGCGCCAAGACCGGCTAGATAAGAGGCACTAACCTTCGGTTTCTTGGTTTGATTCTAGCCGCAGGGCGATAGCCCACGGTTTCGGCGATTTACAAAACCAACCGGGGCTAGCGCCAAGACCGGCTAGTGCTCCGTCAAGTCAAGATTGTTGGGTATGCGGGCGTCAATAGGCATGCCCTCTGGACATCCATAAACCCTAAACCAGTAATCTTTTGGGCTCCGGAGGAGACATCTATTAATAGGCATGTCCTCTGGACATCCATAAACCCTGAACCAGTAATCTTTTGGGCTCCGGACTGGACTCCATAGCAAACTACCCCATTTATAAGGCTTGAGGGGGCACTAGAAAGAAGCCGCAGGGCGAAAGACTACGGTTCGCTTAAAAAGCGGAAGCGATTTTCTGCCCGTTCCTAATCGCCGACCGGCTTTCCCCATGCCATTTTTTTTCGAATTGACGTAATCCTTAAATCCGTTATCCTGAGCAATCATCTCAAATACCACAGCAGGAAGCGTTTTGGGTATCGCCAGTCGGGTCTGTCATCTGCAAAGGCCTGAATTGAGCTGTATTTCGAAGGGGAAGGATCCCGAAGTCATGGCATCCTGTTCACGTCGGCATCTGCTTGCCGCCTCTCTCGCCTGGGGCACCACCGGCTGCCACCTGGTGCGTTTCACCAATATGGACTCAGACAAAACGCCCTCCGTTGGTGATGCCCTTAAAGCCGCCAAGCCGGACGGACATCCACTCGACGGACCTCGCCGTGTGGGCATGAAAATCGCCACCATCGCCGCCCCCTTGCGCGATAAGGCGATTGATCAGGCCATCTGGCACACCACCGACGAACAAATCTTCTCTGAAGAACTTCGCAACTCACTAAAAAACAACGGTTTGCGCATTGGACTCCTCCGCTCATCCCTGCCTGCTGAAATCGAAGAACTGATGCAGCACGGTGGATTTGCAGGTCAAAAGGTCGAGCCCCTCGTTGTCAATCAGCCTGTGAGCGAACCGACCAAGATCGCGACCACCGAAAAAACTTCGGAAACCTCTCTGCTGATCGACACAGGCAGCAAGGTTCAAGGCAAAACTTACCGGGATGTGACCGGTTATCTACGAATCACCGCCTCGATCGACGACCAGAAGGGTGTGGTTCTAAAGACGACACCAGAACTTCATCACGGCGAAATGAAGGCGAAATTTGCCAACGCCGGAAATGTTGAAAATGCGTTCGAGCCTGCTCAAATGACCCTCAAAACCATGCAGGAAGAAGAAATCTTCAAAGACCTGGCCGCGAACGTAAGAGTCGAGCCTGGTCAGTGCCTGGTCATTGGTCTTGATCCATCGCGCGAATCTGGGCTGGGCTGGTTCCTGCTGACCAAGCCGCCGGAAACTGATAAAGAAACCCAACAGAAATTGATTCTGGTCTGGGCCTGGAACTCTGGCCGGGAAGCCGTCCTGGATATCCCCACCATCGTTCAGTCGAACAGTCGGCAAACAAAAACGTTCCAGCCTCTCGAATCGCCCCCGCCTGCAATCGTCGTGAAGCGTGACCAAAACCGACAAAAAACCAAGGACGACCAGTTGCAGCCCGCCGGGTTCGACAAACTGAAACCCGCTCCGAAAGCGGATCCAAAACCGTCGTCCGACTCAAAACCGGGCCCATCTTGAGAATTCCTCAAACTTTTACAACCGTTTGTGTCGAATTTACTTGACGGAATCGGTTGACTCGATTGTGATAGCTGTTCTCAACGCAGGATGCACACCTCAATCATCATCAGGAGATTCGCTCATGGACGAGCAAAAAGAAACCCGGGCACCTCTCGTTTTTTCAGCCCAAAATGCTACAGGCGAAGTTCGTCGGCCTAAAAAATGGTTGGCACACGCACCTCATGGATCCGCAATCCAGTCCGAAAAAGGCCCACACCAGCGCGTCATGCAAGGCCCCGGCCACTGATTTGCAATCACCTCGGCGTTTCGTCGATCATCCGCCGAAACAGCTCCAGATGCTTCTGCGCCACCGCTTCAATCGAGTAGCTCGTCTGAACAAGCGCTCTCCCAGCCTGAGCCATTTCCATCGTCATCGCTTGATTTGCGAACGCCTGAACGATCATTTCTGAGAGCATCAAAGGTTGATCCGGCAAAGCTAACCGGCCCGTCACACCCGGTTTGACTAAAATCCTGTTGCCTGGAATATCGGAAGCCACCACGGGCAGGCCCATCGCCATAGCCTCAAGCAATGCGATGCTCAAACCTTCCTCGCGAGAGGGGAGCACAAAAAGACTCGCCTGACGGATTTGCTTCGCCGCATCCGAAAGTGCCCCTGCAAATTCAACCGAATTCGCAATACCCAAATGCTTCGCCTGCTGCTCAAGTGCAGCCCTCATAGGCCCATCGCCTATTAAACGCAACTGCTTTTCTGGATAAGACTTCAACACCTCAGGCCAGGCATCCAGCAACGTATCAAGCCCCTTCTCCTGAGCCAATCGCCCGACAAAAACCACTTGATTGGTCACGTTCGCTTTATCATTCGACCAAGGCTCTACCGGTACAGGCACACCGTTGGCTATCAGGTGGATCCGATTCGGATCATATCCATCCGTCAGCAACTCGCTTTGAATCGTTTCTGACAAAGCAATCAGACCATTGGCCTGCCTGGTTTTACGTCCGATCACAGCTCCAAATCGGCCACGCTTCTGCCAGGCCAGATCACCAGTCAGGCCGGCCCCTTCCGGACGCAAAACCACCGGAAATCCAAGTTTTTGACCCGCCCGAACGGCCACATAGGCATCGTGCTTGAGCATCGAGACATAAACGAGATCAGCCCTGTGCCGATTCAGCCAGCGATCGAGGCCCCACATATACTGAGCCGTCCCAATCATGCGTAACCCGTTATAGGGCAGACGGATCAGCTTCGGGTTGTGATGCTGATCGGCAGGCTCTGTATCAGGTGTTGCAGCGATTCCTTCCGCCGTGTTCTGGCTGGAAACGACGGTCACGAGATGTCCCGACCGGGCCAGAGCCTCAGCCATATTGGCCATCACACGCTCAGCCCCACCGATCTGAGGAGGGTAGCGGCGACTGATCAGTACGAGTCTCATGGGTTGCGATTGGCCAGCGTTCACTTCAGTTTAAGCCTTTGTCAGATTGCGAGTTGCGAATCCCCTTAGATGTTTCGAGTTTCCGTAAGGTCGATGCCAGGAACCCGACGGCGAGATGGATTATTAATCCTGTTCTAAGAACAGCGTTTTGGGATCTTACGCGAATCGCAGATGCCTGAGAAGTGATCAGGCCAAGCGATTTCACCAAAATGGCCTCTCAAGCCAACTTGTCCAAGAGACCCCAACTCTGTGCTTTCCGAAATATAGTTTTTCACCCTATCGCAAGTCTGTCCAGAACCTTAGCCGATACAAAAACCACGGTCGATTTGATCACGATCAGGTAACTTCGCGAGTTGCCGTTGACGTAAAAGGCAAGTCGGGCTATGTTTCCCACAAATCAGGCGGATGTCGGGCCTAACGGTCAAACCATGGATCGTCGGCTGGACCCAGGAACCACGATGGTTCCGGTGCCGAAGGCAAGGAGGCTGCTCATGACGAGCGCTGCCGAAGCGGAAACAAAAAATAAATCCATCAATCGGGAAAGTGCTCTGGCACTGGCCCGCGATGTCGTGCGCCTTGAAGCACAGGCACTGACGCAGCTGATCCACAAAATTGACGACAGCCTCTTCGAAGCCGCCACAAAGATCGCCGAAACTCAAGGTATCATTCATGTTACCGGCATGGGCAAAGCTGGCTGGGTCGGCCAGAAGTTTGCCGCCACAGCCGCTTCACTCGGCTTTCGCGCATTTTTCCTGCATCCCGCCGAAGCCGTTCATGGCGACATGGGCAGGGTCAGCCAGGGCGACCTTGTCATAGCCATGTCGCAAAGTGGTGAAACTGA
>CAMCFM010000334.1 GCA_945874095.1 Candidatus Kuenenia stuttgartensis | reverse complement strand
GTGCGTGTGGAATCGCAAGATGGCAAGGCGGTGCTTAGCGGCACGGTTCGATCATGGGCTGAACGTGAAGAGGCACAGCATGCCGCCTGGGCTGCCCCAGGAGTGACAGCCGTTGAGAACAATATCACGGTTGCACCCTAATCAAACTCTGGTCGATTTCTGCTGAGATCATCGAATCCGTTCAAAGCGAATTTTATCTACGGCTGACAACAAGATAAAAGTCTCGGATACCATTTCAATTCGAAAATCAATCCAGACTTTGAGAAAAACTATAGTTCGGTTCATTGAGTTAAATGCAATGTTTGAATGTTAAACGATTCGCTCGCCCATTTGATATTACTTATAAATGGGTGAGCGAATTTTAAAACGCATTCGAATTCAGATTCGATTTTATTCACCAGACACAGAGAGTTTAAAAATGCCTTCAGAAGAATCGCCTGACCTGAAACTTCCGGTAGATTCCGAAGTAACAGAGAGTCCATCAAATCCAAAACTAGTGAAACCGGAAACACACGCATCCCTTCCGTACGAGCCCCGGGTTCGTGATGGCTGGGTGGATGTCACCGGGATTATCCCTGAGGGGATTCATATAGATGCCAATATTACGGAAAGGCACCCCAACGGCTAATGATCGAAGTCTGGAGGCAATTCCGCACTAAAAAGGCCGCAAAAACATACTACTCCACATGAATGGGCTGTGTAGGAATGAACTATTCAAGAAAGAACGATGGCATCTGGCTATCGGTGTAATTTATCACCCTGAATTCGAGCAGTTCAGAAATTATGTGCGGCCGTTCTCTATCTCTTTGACGAAACCCACGCCTTGCATCCACTTGAATGACAGCAGGCTCTCGAAAAATTCCGGAAGCGTGTTCTTGGTGCGTTTGAGATCAAGAGAAAGTTGATCAACGGAATCGGCCCGATCCGAGCCGACTCCGTTTTCATTTAACATTGGCAAACAAGAGTTTAATCATTATCGCTATTTGGCCCCCCCGATTCGCCCATCCACTTGCCCATCCCCACCAGAATCATCATCAGGGCAAGAATCGCAAATGTCACCATGGCAACCGCGTCGCTCTCATGGAATCCAGATGGCAAATATTGACCAATATCGACCAACCCGGAAAGACCTGGAATGATCGCCAGCAAGGCCACCAGAATACCTGCAATGGCTCCGCCTGCGATCAAGCCGGAGCTGAATAGTACGGCAGGGCTCGAATCTTCCTCGCCCTCAGCATATTTCGGACCCTTCTGATCGCAGATCCAGCGGATTAGCCCGCCTGCAAAAATCGGCATCGATGCCGCCAGTGGGAGATATACGCCGACAGCAAATGCCAGTGCCGGTACTCCACATAACTGTAGAACCACGGAAATCAAGGCTCCGATCGCGACCAGACCCCATGGCAAGTCGCCCTGAAGTACGCCGTCGATAATCAGAGCCATCAGCGACGCCTTGGGGGCGTCAAATTTGACCACCTCCGAACCATCGTCACGCTTGTTCACCCGACCATTAATCGCTGGATCAATCAGATATTTCGCCTTCCCCTGATCGTCTACCAGATACTTACCGGCCGATACTCCGATTAGGGGCTTCAAAACTCTCCAAACCTTATAGTTCGTACCGTCCGGCCCTGCTTCAGTCTCCGTCAGCGATGCCGCATTCGGAGCATTCACTTTAGGCAAATATTCCGGATTTGCTGTCACCACAGTGCTGGCCTTATTCAGCAGGAGCAGAGTAAATCCAATCACAATCGCGGAACTCAATGCGCCGGCCAAAATGGCGATTTGCTGATAAGCTGGAGTGGCTCCGACAAGGTATCCGGTTTTCAGATCCTGCGACGTAGTTCCTCCATTTGAAGCCGCCACGCAGACAATCCCGGCTATCGAAAGAGCCGCCAGCCTGTATTCCGCCCCTACCCAGCCTGCCATGACGAACACCAGACACGTCAGAAGCAAGGTGGCAACGGTCATACCGGAAATCGGGTTGGAACTGCTGCCAATTTCGCCTGTCAACCGGCTTGAAACCGTCACGAACAGGAATCCAAAGATCAGGATCATAAATGCCCCGACAATTCTGCCTGGCAAGGCGGTCGGAATCAGGTGCGAGCCTGCGATGATGCTGACCAGTAGTAATGCCCCGCCCAGAACGACCCAAAGGGGCAAGTCACGATCTTTACGATCATTGGTTGAGGCGGATTTACCTCGCCCCAAGTCTTTGATGCCAGAGCGAATCGAGGCAAAAATCATCGGTAAAGCCTGAGCCATGGAGATCAGTCCACCCGTGGCCACGGCTCCGGCGCCTATGTATAGGATATAAGCATCACGAATTTCTTTTGGAGACATATCAGGAATCGGCTTGCCGCCCGGGAAGATGGCCCCCTGCCCGCCCTGACCAAAAAAGGCAATCATCGGCGTGAGCACAAGGGCCGCCAGAATGCCTCCACCCACCATAATCGCAGCCACACGAGGGCCGATGATATAGCCAACACCAAGCAGAGTGGGAGAAACCTCGCAGGCGATCACTCCACCCTTGAGCCATCCCAGAGCCAGACTTGGGATCTCTTTCCACAAGTGCAGCGCCTGCATCGCACTCTGATAGAAAAAGGCGACGCCGAAACCGGTAAAAACGGTGCGGGCTGACGAGCCACCGGCCTCGCCCACTTCCAGCACCTTGGCACAGGCTGTCCCTTCTGGATACTTCAAAACACCGTGCTGTTCGACAATAAAGGCGCGTCGCAGAGGGATCATCATGAGGATCCCCAGCAAGCCACCGAGACAGGCCACCAGCATGACCCGTGTCAGTTCAAGGTCATAGCCAAGAATCATCACGGCGGGCATGGTGACACCGACCCCAAAAGCGATCGATTCGCCGGCAGAGCCTGTGGTTTGAACGATATTGTTTTCGAGAATCGTGGCGCGAGGGAGGCCGAATTTGTTCGATAGGGCTCGAAAAAGAGTGATCGAAAGAACGGCCACGGGAATGGATGCGGAGACGGTCATGCCGACTCTCAAGGCCAGGTACAGGCTTGATGCACCAAAAACAATGCCCAGAATGACCCCCACCAGAATGGCGGATCGGGTCAGTTCTGGGATATTCGCGTCTTTTTCATGAGATATGGAACTGCCGGCCGATTGCTGGGTCATGATGGATGCTCGCCTGTTTTAGTGTCGGGAAAAACGACTTTGGCGAGCCAGCCCTGATCCTGCCAAACTGGCTGGTATCAGATCGTCAGCTTGCCAGGCAGAATTTCTGTCAGTCGGTTTACGATATCACGAAGTACGTGCAGGGGCGACTGGGAAGCGTCGATATTGGTCACCAAATCTTTGGGGTAAAAGCTCAAAGTCTGGTAGGTCTCATCGTAATAGGTATTGAGACGCTTGCGGATGACTTCATCGTTGGTGTCGTCCAGGCGATTCTCTTTCAAGGCTCGCGACTTGAGACGATCTTTGGCCTTGTCGGCATCTTCAATATCAAGGTGGAAAATCTGGAGAACGTCCAGAGTTTCCGCCAAGGCCTTGGCCTGATCGAGATTACGTGGAAGTCCGTCAAGGATCAGCACGTGCTTTTCTGGAAGGAAGAACTCCTGAAGTTCAAGAATCTTCAGGTGCCGGCTCCAAATACGCACGGTGAGGTCGTCAGGCACCAGATTACCCTGCGACGTAAACGCCATCACCTCTTTACCCAACATACCACCACGCGGTAGCTTACGAAATATTTCACCACACGAAACATGCACCATTCCAGGCAATTGGCCAAGAATCAAGCCCTGGGTGCCCTTGCCCGACCCAGGCATCCCAAACAGTAGTATGGACTTGTACTTGACTTCAGGTGGCGTGAATTGTTCGAGCTGCATGGCTTTTGGGATCCGGTTCGTCAGTTTTTCTTTTTTCTGATCGTATATCCGGACTTCTGATCCAATTCTGACAATTCTCTTGTCAGCAGGATCGTAGCGAACCCCGGCGCTTGACACCATGCGACATAAGTGTCAACTTTCACAATCATAAGATATGTTTCAGGATTTGTGGGTGATTGATCAAAAATTCCCCATCACTTCGGCTCCCACCCTACCCCTCTTTCCCTTTGTGTCAAATGGCTTTAACAAGATTTATCCCAAGTTTTGAAATTATTGAATCAGCGAAAAATAGACTCGATTTAGAAAGCCTTCACACCGGCCAACCTGATCATGCCCCGAAAACTTCTCCAACGGAGACTCTGGCAGTCCGCCTTCCGCTTTGGGATAATGCCATTTGAGCTGTTCATGACAACAATCCTCGGTCAAGGTTCAGGCAAGGTGCTTTCGCAGATGAAAACAGTAAAAAATCTTGCCCTTGGTCATGCCGTACTGGTCTCATGCGTTTTTTCGCTTTGGGGATGTCGGGAAAATCCTAAGCCCTTGACCACAGCGTCAAACCCACCAAAACCCGAGCCTATTTCCGTAGTCGCTGCCCCGGCATTGTGCGACCCGCCCTCGCGTCCACTGGCATTGGCAGCAAACATAAGCTCTGAAACTAAAAGCACCTCTGGCTCAGAATCAAAGCCTACCAAAGCTACGGAAGGGATGAGTTGGATCGCGCCCGGAAAGTTTTGGATGGGTGTAGAAGATCCGACCATGCCAGATGCCCGGCCCGTTCGCGAGATCGAACTCAGTGGCTATTGGATCGATCAAACCGAGGTGACCAACCGCCAGTACGAAGCCTTTGTCAAAGCCACCGGCTACAAAACCGTGGCCGAGATTCCGCCCAAGGCGGAGGACTATCCGGGTGCTGATCCGAAACTTCTCGTTCCAGGTTCAGTCGTTTTTACACCACCCGCTGCTGAAATTCCGCTCGACGACTTCCTCCAATGGTGGCGCTGGCAACCAGGCGCAGATTGGAGACATCCGGAAGGGCCTGAAAGCTCGATCGCCGATCGCATGGATCACCCCGTTGTTCAAATCGCATTCGAAGATGCCACCGCTTATGCCAAATGGGCTGGTAAACGACTCCCGACGGAAGCCGAATGGGAACGTGCGTCTCGAGGCGGTCTGGAGCGAAAGAAGTACGTTTGGGGCGACGAACTGAACCCAAACGGCAAGTGGATGAGCAATAACTGGCAAGGCGGCTTTCCAAATGCCAATTCCAAAGCCGATGGTTTTTACAGTACAGCACCGGTTAAGTCCTATGCACCGAATGGCTTTGGTCTTTATGACATGTCAGCAAATGTCTGGGAATGGTGCTCTGACTGGTACCGGCCTGATGCTTATAAGAGTTTCTCCGCGAAAGATCCGAAAGGCCCTACCGACAGCTTTGATCCTCAGGAACCAGGCGTTCCCAAGCGGGTCCACCGGGGTGGATCTTTCCTGTGCAGCGACCTCTACTGCATTCGTTATCTGCCGGCCGCCCGGGGCAAAGGTGCGATCGACTCAGGCGCCAACCACCTCGGATTTCGATGCGTCAAGGATCCGGATTGAACGATTCGGATTCTCGAAAAAATCTTGTTCAAATCCTTAGCCCTGCCCGCTCCATCCACATCCTTAGATAGGAC
>CAMCFM010000333.1 GCA_945874095.1 Candidatus Kuenenia stuttgartensis | reverse complement strand
TTGCCGTGATCGACGTGTGCGATAATGGCGACGTTGCGAATGTCCGACCGGCGTTTTTCTGTCCCACTCATAAGCGCACTATGGTTCCAAACAAGACCAAAGTCAGCACGGCCGGATCTAAATCGATTCGGTCAACATACGGCTCGACTTTTTCTCGAACGACTTGCGTTCGCTCTCTACACCAGATCCCTGATTACCGTTTAATATACCTACTCTATTATAGGCTGGACAACCCCAATACGCACATATTCATCATATCTTCTCAAACCATCAGCCCTTTTCGATCATTTTTAACCCTGCATGGATAAATCCATATGGTACGCTTGACGCATCACTACAGTTACTTACAGAACGGCTGATTCGGATGCGTACGTGGCCTTGGTCGATCAACCCATTCCAGTCCGTCAAACCCTACCGCCCAAGGGTTAGCATTTATGATCCCAACTTCTGTCAGTACATCGGCTTCCGTCATACCGATGGTTGCACCAGCAAATCCCGGTATCGACATGGATCGATTTCAGATTGACCGGCTCCTTGAACGAATCCTGAGTCGTTCGCGCACGGCGTTTTCACATCGCCCTGAATTTATTGCATGTGCTGACGAAATCACAGCCTTCGTACTAAACGGCGGTAAACGCGTCAGGCCCAGACTTTGCATCTCAACCTACCGAATCCTCACCGACTTTCCTGACGATTCGCTGATCCCTCGACCACTTACCTGGGTCGCCTCCTCGCTTGAACTTTTTCATGCCTTCATGCTGGTTCACGATGACCTGATCGACAAAAGTCCCGTCCGTCGCGAACGGCTTTCCCTCCACGAATCCATCCGCCACAACGCCTCCGCATTTCGTGCTGCTAAAATCAGCCAGGAAAAAGCCGCTTCGCTCGCTCTCGTTATCGGCGACATGATGTTCACCATCGGCATGAGCATGGTCAGCCAGGCTGGTCTCGACTCCAGACTCTCCCGGAATGTTCACAAGATCATCTCTGATATGCTCTTGGAAACCGGACTAGGGCAAGGTCTCGACATTCTTTACGAAGACAGGCCGCTTGAAGATTTTGCAGACGGCGATCATGAGATTATCGACGCATATCTCTACAAAACAGCTCGTTACACCATTACCGGCCCGATGCTGATCGGCGCCACCATGGCCAAGGCCAACCCGGATCTGATGGGGACCCTCAAAAATCTGGGCGATTTGCTCGGCCTGGCGTATCAAATCAAAAACGATCTGGAAGACCTCGATAAAGCCTATTCCGACCTCGATTGCTCTGACCTCGACACCGGCAAGCGAACCGCCATTCTGCTCCACGCCTACAGGTCTCTCAATCCGTGCGGCCGAAAGGCTTTAACTCTTCTCCTTGATCAACCGGCCACGCCTGCCAGACGCCGTGAATTGCTCACTGTGCTTGAATCCAGCGGAGCCATTGATCATGCCCAGCAATGGGTTGAACGTCTTCGTATGGAAGCACTTGCTGCGATTGGCGACTTACCCCTGAGTGTCGAAAAACGTCAGGCATTTGCCCGTCTGTTTGCTCTCGAAGGCTTCTCTTTGGTCTAAATCCGCCACGCCTGTCGAGATTCGGGAGTCCGTTTCGTAATAACGGTTTTACTCCTTTTCTTCACAGGATTTACACCACATATCCTCTATCAGGCCAACCACTCATCATGACCGCAAATCAAGCCAGTCAAAATGGCAAGCATCATCAGCCTGAGCCTCGGAAGGCTGTCGTCATCGGAAGTGGTTTTGGGGGTCTGGCAGCCGCCATCCGACTTCAGGCCAAGGGCTACGAAACCACAATCCTCGAAATGCGCGACAAGCCAGGTGGCCGAGCTTATGTCTATGAAGACAAAGGCTTTGTATACGACGCCGGCCCGACAATCATCACGATTCCCCAGATTTTTACCGAACTGGCCGAAATCGCCGGCAAACGGCTCGAAGATTACGTCAAAATTGTCCCCTGCGACCCCTATTACCGGATCTATTTTGACGACTCCACACACTTCGACTACCGCGGTGGTGATGCCGAGCTTGAAGCTGAAATCACACGTGTAAGCCCTGGTGATGTCGAAGGTTATCGCAAGTTTGCAGCCTACAGTTCCAAAGTTTTTGATCGCGCGTACACCGACTTGGCCGACTACGCTTTCGACACCGTCTGGGACATGATCAAAGTCTCTCCCGACCTCATGAAACTTCGCGCTGACCGCTCCGTTTTCAAGACCGTCAGCCGCTACATTAAAAGTCATAAACTAAGACAAGTCTTCAGCTTCGAGCCATTACTCATCGGTGGGAATCCGCTCCGTAGCTCTTCGATTTATTCGATGATCCACCACCTTGAAAAAACCTGGGGCGTCCACTTCGCCATGGGCGGGACAGGGGCGTTGGTAGCCGGTTTGGTGAAGATGTTTGAGGAAATTGGCGGCAAAATTCAACTTAACACCAAAGTCGCTGAAATCGATGTCCAGCAAGGTCACGTGAAGTCGGTTCGAACCGAGCGAGGCCATGTCCTGCCCGCTGATGTTGTGGTTTCAAACGCTGATGTGGCCAATACTTATCGAAAGTTGATCAAGCCTGAACATCGCCGTAAGTGGACGGACCGGCGGATCGAGAAAATGAAATATGCGATGAGTCTGGTCGTGATTTATTTCGGAACGGACCGAAAGTACGACCACATTCCTCACCACTCCATCATCCTGGGACCACGTTACGAAGGGCTCCTTACAGACATCTTCGACAACAAAATCGTGGCCGACGATTTCTCGCTCTATCTGCACAGACCCACAGCAACCGACCCCTCGCTGGCCCCAGAGGGTTGCGACTGCTTCTATGTACTCTCCCCCGTGCCTCACCTGGGTGGCGGTCAGGACTGGGATAAGATCGGCGAGGAATATGCCGAGAAAATCCTGGCCTCAATGGAGAAGCCCCACATCGCGCCTGACCTGCGTAAGCACATCGTCTCCAAACGGATCTTTACGCCCAAGAATTTCGAGACCGACCTCGACGCTTACATGGGTTCCGCCTTCCAGTTCGAACCACTGCTGACCCAGTCGGCCTGGTTCCGGCCCCATAATCGGTCGGAAGATGTCAAGGGACTTTATTTTGTAGGTGCAGGCACGCACCCAGGTGCTGGACTTCCGGGCGTTGTCAACAGCGCCAAGGTGCTGGAGCGGTTCCTGTGACCACAAGTCTGGAGTCGTTTGATCATCACGATTTGTGGACAGGCCAACGTGTCTGCAAACGCATCACTGCGCATTACGCTCGCACGTTTTACTTCGCCTCACACTGCCTTCCACGAGCCACACGTACTCACGCATACTCGATTTATGCATTTTGTCGATGGGCTGATAATGCCGTTGACGATGCTGAGGATCTGAACGATGCCCATCGTCGTCTGAATCTGGCCAGATCGGCACTCGATTCCGCTTATGGAACCGGCCCTTTACCTGCCGGTCTCACTGCGTTTCGGTCGACTGTCCACGAACGATCCATCCCTCGCGACCTCTTCGAGGAACTTCTCGAAGGCATGGCCATGGACCTTGTCAAAAGTCGTTACAACAGTTGGCCAGAACTTGACTTGTATTGCTATCGAGTGGCCGGTGTGGTGGGCCTGATGATGACCCACGCCTTTGGCTTTGACGACCCCTCATGCTTCACTCAGGCCAAGTCGCTGGGCACGGCCATGCAACTGACCAATATTCTTCGCGATATTGGTGAAGATTACGACCGTGGCCGCATCTATCTCCCGTCTGATGAGATGGTTAGGTTCGACATGACCGAACAGCAGATCGCTCAAAAGCAACGCAACACCCAGTCGGACGAATTCCTGAAATTCCAGATCAATCGCGCCCGCGGTCATTATGAACTTGCAGAAAGTGGGATTTGCCACGTTCTGGGCAGCACACATCGCATGACAATCCGAGTCATGGGCCACCTTTACGGACTGATTCTGAACGAGATCGAAAAGCTCGATTACGACATTTTCAGGACTCGTGCCCGCGTCTCCAAAAATCGGAAATTGAGGGGGCTGGCCGGGTGCCAGTTGCGAACCTGGGCTGAGGATGTCAGGCTTGCCCTGAACTAAGAACTTTTTCTGATTCACAAACACAGGATTAAATAAGCGATGAGCCTCTCCCAGAGCAATCATTTAGACCCTGATCGATGGGTGAAACCCACTGCCCCAGGCGCTCACGAATGGTGGTATTTTGATGCCATCAGCGACGATGGTCGAGACTCTCTGGTCGTGGTCTGGTACTCCGCCCTGCCCTTCGACCCTGAATACGGGCTGGCCTCACTTCGCCATATCCAAAATCCAGTAAAGCACCCAAAGCCTGATCCACTCGACCATTGCGCGATTGGTTTCTCATGGTATCGGGATGGAAAAACGGTCGCCTATGCGCTGAACCGGTTCCGAAAAGATCAGTTCTCACATCAAATCGACCCACAATCAGGGCTTAACCAGAGTATCCACAAGAACATCCTGACACGCACCAATGACGGGACTTACAAACTCGTTGTCGATACGCCTGCCCTGAGTGTTGGGCCTGGAACTAAGCCTATTAAAGCTGAACTGAGTTTTAAACCGGCTTCAATACATGATGGATGGGAGAAAGATCTGGGAACTGCGGATCATCCGCACCTCTGGATTCTGGCGGCCCCTGACTGTCAAGTTTCTGGTGAAATTATGGTTGGGAAAAAAAGCCTGAAATTTCAGGGACGTGGCTATCACGACCATAACGCTGGTGGAGATGAGCTATCGAGATCGTTCCATAAATGGCACTGGGGGCGATTTCATCAAGGCGACACGACGAAAGTCTACTATATCTGCGAACCGTCTCCAGGGCTAAGCGAAGGGCTTTGGCTGGAGTGCGATCAAGGGAAAGTGACCCACAGCGAGACTTTGGAGAGGCTTGATGGGTCGGATCCGAAGCGGACAGTTTTCGGGATTCGGTATCAGGATCAGCTCCACCATGAAGGTTCTCATACCAAGTGGAAGCTGGGCAAGCCGGTGGATCAAGGCCCATTTTACCTCCGATGGGTGGGCCAGATGGACAGTTTAGAGGGCGAGCATGGACGCGGAATCTGCGAACTCCTGCAAGCCGATCATCTGCACCAGCGATGGTTCAACTGGATGATTCCGTATCGTCTGAAACAACCGAAGATATGATTTTGCAGGAACTTATGAGTGTTATTCAAAATGGGCTCCAGAGGAGCTACCTGAGTCAATTGATCAACAGGGGATCGTTAATTTGGCTTTGTAGAGACCGCGGCAGGCTCGCGTATTCCAACAGCTGCCACGTTACGGTTTTGTGAATGATTTTGGGACTGAGCCGGTGGATTCACGGGAACGGATCCCTGAACCGCCAAAAGACGGTCAATGGCCACTTCATATCCAAGCCGATCGACAATGCTCAGAATCGTAAGCTGATCATCTGTCAGAGGCATCGTTTTCACAGGTGCCTGCAGCACGGCGGAATCATTGACCAGATAGTCGAGCGGGACTTCCAAAGCAACCGCCAAGTCACTCGCCAGCCGAATCTTAGGCTCCTGCGTCCCATTCAGAAT
>CAMCFM010000332.1 GCA_945874095.1 Candidatus Kuenenia stuttgartensis | reverse complement strand
AAGTCTCGCAGTGGAATGGCTTTACGCGTTACGATTTTCAGGTTGCCGATACGCCTGCGATTGTGGTGGTGCCCGCAAAGCCGGCGGCCGGGAACCCCTGGATCTGGCGGACCGAGTTTTTTGACCATCGTCCTGAAATTGATCTGGCGCTGGTAAAAAACGGATTCTACTTAGTACATCTATCGGTAGGCAATACGTTTGGGTGCCCCAGGGCGATGGATAAATTCGAGCTGTTTCATAAAGAGCTCACGGAAAAATATGGCCTTTCCAAAAAAGCTGTTATGGAAGGTCTAAGCCGTGGAGGGCTTTATGCTTATAACTTCGCCGCCCGGAGACCTGATGCCGTGGCGGCTGTGATCGGCGATAATCCGGTTTGCGACTTTAAAAGCTGGCCTGGTGGGAAAGGCAAAGGGCCCGGCAGTGCTGGTGACTGGAAGAAATTGATCGCTGATTATGAATTCCCGGACGAAGCGGCGGCACTGGCCTGGAAATACAATCCAGTGGATAATCTGGAGACGATGGCGAAGGCCAATATTCCGCTCTTGAATATTTGTGGAGATGCGGATGAGGTGGTGCCTTATCCTGAGAATACGGTGATTTTATTTGAGCGATACAAGAAGCTGGGCGGACGGACGAAGCTGATTTTAAAGCCGGGGTTGAAGCACCACCCTCATGGACTTGACGACCCAAGGCCTGCTGTGGAGTGGGTTCTGGAAGTGACATCAGGCAAGTAAAAAAAGGGCGGATATTCCATGGAGCCCCGGCAATTTCGGATGGAAATGGTTGACGTGCGGGTCGCTGAGATTTTAAGTCTCAAAACCCCCGATGAGCGATTGCATATCGCCTTTCAAATGTGGGAGATGGCACGCGAGATTGTCAAAGGATCTGTGGAAAAGCAACATCCGGAATGGGATGATTCCGAGATAAAACGGGAAGTGGCACGGAGGATGTCTCATGGTGCCATATGACCTACTGGCTCGAGTCACAGAGGTGTTTGAGAGTTTATCCATCCCTTTCTTTGTGACAGGCTCAGTCGCGTCGATTGCATATGGAGAGCCACGTATGACAATCGATATTGATATTGTTGTTGATTTGAAACGAGATGATCTGGAGAGGTTTTACAGCTTTTTCAAAGCCGAGGAATTTTATTTGAGTCGGGTTGCAATCGAAGAAGCGATTGCGAGAAGATCGCAATTTAATATCATTCATTTTGAAACAGGATTCAAAATCGATATCATGATTCCAAAATCAACGGAATTTGAAGTCTCACGGATGTCGAGAACCAAGAGATTGCCTATTGGTCAAGGTCGCGAATCTGTGTTCGCATCGCCGGAAGATGTGATCCTGAGGAAGATGCAGTATTATAAAGAGGGGCTTTCCGATAAACATTTACGTGATATTGCTGGAATTCTACGGATTCAGAAAAATGCGATCAACTATGATTATATTTCGCGTTGGTCACGCATCCTGAGGGTTCCAGAGGTCTGGGAGAATATTCAGAAATATATTCAGGAAGCACCTGAATCGGAATCGTATCCGGATATCCAGTGAGTTGCTTGTTTTTTGATCAAACTCAAATTCAATCTTCCCAATACGTCCTCCCGATGAGACCTTCTGGCAGGCATTGCATTTCCTCGCGGGCCGATGGGTCGTTGTGAACGTATCGGTAATCTTTGCCATAGCCCATGGTTTTCATCAGGTTTGTGGGGGCATTGCGCAAATGCAATGGGACTGGTTCACGGGCTGTGGCCTGGGCATCCGCTGCTGCGGCATGATAGGCCACCTTAATGGCATTGGATTTCGGTGCCTTGGCCAGATAAACAACGGCCTGAGAGAGTGGATAAAGCCCTTCTGGAAAACCGATCTGGTGCACAAGTTGTGCAGCTGAAGCGGTTTGCACCATGGCCTGAGGATCGGCCATGCCGATATCTTCCGAGGCCAGAATGCAAAGCCTGCGGGCAATAAACATCGGGTCGGCTCCACCTTCGATCAGTCGGGCCAGCCAGTAAAGGCCAGCGTTGGGATCGGAATTTCGAAGGCTTTTGATCAAGGCTGAAACGAGGTTGTAATGATCCTCGCCTTGACGATCGTATGCAAAACGTGCCCTGCCAAGGCATTCTGTCAGAAGTTTGTCGGTGATCAGACGGGTTCCGTCGGGATTTTCTTCGGCGGCCATGGCGGCGCCTTCCAGAGCTGTAAGAGCCACACGGGCATCGCCTCCAGCCTGCTCGGCCAGCCATTGCAATGTGGGTTCGTCGATCTGCGGTTTAAGAGTTGCAATTCCTTGAATTTCATCAAGAATGGCCCGGCTTAATATCCCGAACAGATCGAGTTTGCTTAAAGGCTGTAGAACAAGCACTCTGACACGTGATAATAAGGCTCCGTTGACTTCAAACGAAGGGTTTTCCGTGGTGGCGCCGATTAAAGTCACGGTTCCATCTTCTACGGCTGGTAAAAGGGCATCTTGCTGGGACTTATTAAACCGGTGAATTTCATCGACAAATAAAACTGTCCGGCCTCCACGGCGTTTGGTCTGGCGAGCCTCTGCGATACATTCCCTGAGCTCTTTCACGCCGGCGAGGACTGCCGAGATGGGTACGAATTCAGCGCTTGATTTGCCGGCCAGCATTCGGGCGAGCGTGGTTTTGCCGGTTCCGGGTGGGCCCCAGAAAATGAGAGAGGGCAGTGGGCCACGGCCTTCGACCACTCGGCGGAGGGCTTTGCCGGGGCCGATCAGATGTTCCTGACCGACATATTCTTCAAGCGATCTGGGCCTCATGCGTTCGGCGAGCGGCTCGGTACCGGTTGATTTTGATGAGCCGGGACGATCGTTTGGAGGTGATGGGTCGTGGCGGAATCCGAACAGGTCTGGTTTATCTTGAAACAGGCTGCCGTCTGATGATTTGGCCATGAATGGTCACCTGCGAAATGTTGCGGTTTCTGGCGGTCTTGCGACCTAAAAGATAACGAAATTTAGAGGTTTTTGAAAGCGTTAAGACTTGATTATGCCAGACATATCGTGTGGAATCAGGAATCTGGAAACATCGCGAAACTTTTCTGGTCCAGCGGTGTTTACATAGATTGTGACGGCTCAGCACCACAACGTATACCAGAGAGATCACAAACGACAATGACTCGATTGCATTTCCAAATGATGGCAGCATGGGCGTGCCTGATATTGACAGGCAGTTTCAGCATGGCTGCGGAGCAGGCGAAAAAGCCGAACGTGCTGATCATTTTGACGGACGATACAGGCTGGGCGGAGTATGGATTTCAGGGCAATAAGCAGATCCCGACGCCTAATATTGACTCGATTGCCAAGGCCGGGGTTCGGTTCACGCAGGGTTATGTTTCCGGGCCATATTGCTCACCGACCCGGGCGGGCCTGATGACGGGCCGATATCAAACCCGTTTCGGCCATGAATTTAACAGCACAGCTCAGCAGAGCGGCCTGAAGCTCGATGAAAAGACGATTGCAGAATATCTTAAAAAAGAGGGCTACAGCACCTGTGCGATCGGAAAATGGCATTTGGGAAATAAGGAAGAATTTCGTCCATTTAATCGAGGATTTGACGAATTCTTTGGGACCCTGGCAAACACGCCTTTTTATCACCCCACGAATTTTATCGACACGCTCAAGAGCCGTGAAGTTCAAACAGTGGACGATGATAAGTTCTATACCACAGAGGCTTACGGCGCAAGAGCTGCCGATTGGATCGATCGCAACTCGAAAAATCCGTGGTTCCTTTACGTGCCATTTAATGCTCAGCATGCACCACTACAGGCTCCGAAGAAATATCTCGAGAAGTTTGCTCATATTGAAGATGAAACCCGCCGTTATTTTGCAGCCATGATGGCGGCTAAAGATGACGCTGTGGGCGTGATTCTGAATAAAATCAAAGATCTTGGGCAGGAAGATAATACCGTGGTATTCTTTTTGGCTGATAATGGAGGCCCAACCCAATCGACATCTTCCAGTAATCTGCCCCTTCACGGATTTAAATCCACCACTTGGGAGGGCGGTGTGCGGGTTCCATTTTGCGTGAAATGGCCTGGGAAGTTCCCGGCTGGCAAGGTCTATGAAAATCCAATCATTCAGCTCGACATTCTACCCACGATTCTGGCCGCCGTTAAGGCAGAAACCAAGCCAGCCAAGCCTTTGGACGGTGTGAATCTGATCCCTTATCTGACCGGTGAAAATACGGGCAGGCCGCATGATTCGCTGTTCTGGCGATTTGGGAAGCAATGGGCGGTGCGTCAAGGCGATTGGAAGCTGGTGGTGGCTCGCGGTGGAAGTCAGCAACCAGAGCTTTACAATCTGGCGGATGATATCAGCGAGTCGAAGAATCTGGCCTCAGAAAAGCCTGAAGTTCTAGCCAAATTGCAAGCCAGTTATGATACATGGAATGCCGAACAGGCTCCTCCGAGCGTTCCGGATCAGCCTTCTGCGAAAAAAGCCGATCCGAAAAAGAAGTCAGCGAATAAGAAGGGTGCTGCCAAGAAGAAGGCGAGTTGATTTCGAGCGAGATTTCATAACCCATGCGAAGTTTAAATGTCGCATGGGTTATGGATTGATTTTTTATGGACTGGAAATCTGGTTCAAATTGTTGGTATAATAATGTAGTATGTTGATTTGATCAACTTGAGAGGAGTTCGAGACTCATGAAATTTACAATCACGCTTGATCGTGATGAAGATGGTGTTTGGGTTGCGGAATGCCCTGCGATACCAGGCTGTATAAGCCAAGGCAATACTCGAGAAGAAGCTGTTGAAAATATCAAAGATGCGATTAAAAATTGTCTGATTGTACGAGCTGAACGGGGTATGCCTTGTTTGAAGTATTAATTCTTTCGATCACCTTGAGTCGGCTATTAATAGGTATGTCCTCTGGACATTCATTAAGGTGAGAATTTACCCTTAAAGAATTGATTTGAGTCGGTTTTAAATCAACGCCAAACCCGCCATGACAGGGGACATAGCTTACATTTAAATTCCGCCATGTTTATAACCAAATGCCACTTTGTCTAGCCACCACGGGCATGAAAACCCGTGGTGCAAAGAGGATGCCCTATTGGGGCATGAATTATTTTTGAAGGAAGTCTGCAATCCCGTTCCGTGCGATATCAGCTTCGTGTATGCAGACGTTCGGCGGTTTTGGATAGTAGAAGAACGGCTTGCTGGAAGCGGTCGCGGGCGGATCGGCTGGCGGTTTTGTAGCCGTCGGCGAAATCGTCGGCGGTGAGCCAGCTCATCAGGTCTTCCATGGTGCGGGTGATGGCGTCGAGAGTGTCCTCGACTGGGTTCCGGCCAGCGGCTGAGCCGGTCGGCATCTCCCTTAGAAATTCGGGGGCACGGCCTGAGGCTCCAAGGGCGGCATCGCTGGCGGTTGCAAATTCGCCGATGCTGGGCGGGCCGGTCGGCATAGGGTCGTTGGCGTCGTCCCACGGAGTCACTTTTCGCGCCCCTTTGGTTCCGCCGGTTTCGTCGATGCTGGCCACGTCCTCGCCGGCGTTGTCGTTCATGCCGGGCTTGCGCTCGTTACGCTCGTCTTTGGCGAGTCCTGTCGGATACAACTT
>CAMCFM010000331.1 GCA_945874095.1 Candidatus Kuenenia stuttgartensis | reverse complement strand
CACCGATACCGTTTGCCAGATTGATGCCCGGCAGGGTGCTGAAGTTTTTGATGGTGAATTCGAAGTCAGGCCCGCTGCTGTAAAGAGTGCCTTGATTGGCAGTCAAAGCTTGACCGTAATTCATTCCGAGTGGTTGGCCTGGAATGGCTACAGCCACAGAGAAGCCGTTCAAACCCGTTCCAGCCTGGGATTTGTCGCCACTGATACCAGCGACAACCGTTGGGGCGCCGTTGGTTGCGTTTGGACCGAAACCGATGCTGATCGAACTGCGTCCACCAATATTGGGGAGTTCGAGCCCGCCAGAGGCTTTGAACTGATCGGTGGAGGTTCCGACAACACCGTTGCCGTCGACATCTCCAGCAACACCGAAGAAGTTGCCACCAACGAACATGGTGTCGGACGGTTTGTCGTAGCTCAGACGCAGATCTTTGATATTCCAGCCATTTGTTTTGCCTTGATCTGTCATCCATTGGGCCTGAGCGACATCGCCGGTCTGACCGTTGAAATCGAGCACCCGGATCACAGATTGGTTGGTCAACGCGAAATCGTTTTCAACGTCGCCTGTAAAGTTGATGACATCGGCAAAGGCTGGTACTTGAACCATGCCCGCCCAAACCAGACTCAAAATCATTACCTGACGCATCGGGCGTATCATGACAAGTCTCCTTACTCGTCGAGGTCGGATGTCCTGCAATCAGTACATCCATCCTTGATTCGATTCTGCCAGCAGTCCCTGCCAATTCAGAATCATCCAATTTCCGCGGATCATACACTGATTCGTTTTACCGTTCAAGTGGGATTTGATCAAAATCTTTTCCCAAGTGAGTCCTGCATGGGTTTAGCCAGCGAGCATTCCGCTCTGTCTGGTTCAAGCCCAAGCTTTTCCCTGACTGAAAGGATGAGGCGGAATGCCACTCGTTCGTAACATTCTTGGGGCCATTCGTTCCGCCTGGTCGAATCGTTCCAAGGCGGCCAAAAGATCCCGTCGTCACATGCTCAACGGCGTTGACCAATTAGATCATCGGCAATTGTTGACCGCTTCCTTTACTGGAAACGTCATAAACGATTTTCCCATCGCATCCGGACCAGGTGTTAAATTCCTCACAGGCGGAGCGACGATCCAGCCGAACATTCCGCCGGCCCTGTCGTCTCTGATCTCGGTGACCGGGTTCAATCAAGAAGGAATCGCCCTCTCATACGATCCTGTCTCGGATCAATTGGCAGTCGGAATCATCCAGCCCGACAACGGCAAGACCGGCCAAATCGTGATTGCCGGCGATGCTGACAACAATCTGAACTCCGCCACGGTCGATCCCGCCGTGCTTGCCATCATCCCTACCTTCAGTGATATTGCAGACCTCGGTGGGACGGAAGAGATGGGCGTCTTCCTGGACCTCAATAACGATGGAACACCTGACATCATTGCCGGGATTGCTGGCCAGCCCACCAGCACCAAAAACTTTCAGGTGGCCACGGCCATTCCTGCCCCGAATCCGATCAGTCCGCCCCAGTTCGGCACCCCGTTGCCTGGGTATGAGGGGAACTTCTATCTGGTGAACAATCCAGCCCACCCGGCGATGGAATTCACCATCAAGAACTTTTCCAGCCTATATCAGCAAGTCATTGGTACCCCACTCACAGCTAACCAGGTGATGACAGCCGGTGCCGTCGGACGTGCTGCCGCAGATTCAGGGATTTCCGAAGGCGTTTATTTCGCCCAGCCGTTCAATTGGCAGGATGTGAATCCAGCCACAGATCTTTCGATCACCAAGACCGATGTTCCTGATCCTGTTACAGTCGGCAACTCGCTCGTTTATTCGATCTTCGTGAAGAATACCGGCACGTTTGCTGACAATTTCGTGACAGTTACAGACGCCATTCCAGCCGGTGTGAATGTTCTGAGCATCACTCCTAGCCAAGGCACTGTGACAACGACCCCAACAGGCTTTACAGCCAACATGGGTGCGATTGCTGCAGGCGGCTCGGCTGCGATTACCATCGTGGTTCAGCCGACAACGCCAGGGATCATCACGAACACGGCCACCGTCACAGGCTCGATTCGCGATACCGATCCAACCAATAATTCGAGTTTTGTAAATACAACGGTCATTGCAGCTGAGGCTTGCCCACCCATTCTGGTGAATCCGCACCACTCTGGAGTGATCAATACGCTCCACAGAACTCTGATTCGTGTGAATGTCTTTGGTACAGCTGATTTTAACGTCAACGACATCATCAGCTCCTCCGTCAAACTCTCAGGTGCCACACCTGTGGGTGAGTTCACCCAGAAGATCAATGGTGATCCATATCTGGATCGAACCTATCTCTTTGCTGGTAATGATCCTGCCTTCGCTACGTTACCCGTTGGCTTCACCACAGTGACATTGACTGGCAATACCACCTCTCATGGTGCATTTGCTTCCCAAGCCAATGTTTACAATGTGAACCAGGGCGAATATACGCCGGAAGTGGCCCGCAAGTATGAGAACGCTGTTGGGACCGCTGCCAAAACAGCTCGCCTCAATAATCCGAAACTGCGTCTTATCAACGTTCTCTATCCTGAGGCCGCTGCTGCTGCAACCAGGGTCAATCATGCCGCTGGTGCACAGTCAGGCGTGCAACTTGGTTCATCCACGGTTCGGATTCCTGGAGTGGCAGGCCAAAAGCATGTGGTCACACAGGTACAACAGCCTACGGTTCAGCTCGGTTCGAGCAGTGTTCGGATCCCGATCTCCAATGGTTTTGGGAGCCCTGTCGTGATTCAAAATGCGAGCCGCACTGGATCAGCGACCAAGGCTGGAGTTCGCCTGAACCCGACTAAGACCGTGAAATTCCAAGGCAATCTGAATGCTGCTGGTAGTCGCGTCAGGGCCAATATCGCCAACAGCATCAACGATTTCGCCATGTCAAGCTGATTTGATTCTGGATAAGTCCAGAAAAATCCCTCGATAGCCCCCTCGGCCGCACGTCATCTCACCTGACGTGCGGCCACTTTTTTTTGTACGATAAAGCCACTGTTGGCAGTTGATCATCATCTCATCTCAAAACAAACGGGGTTGAAAACTCATGGCTGACCTGACTCCGAATCAGCAAAAAATCGTAGGCCGATATTACGACAATTTCGAAGCGATCAAGATTCAGAAGCTCTCTGAACTGGCCACGGAAATCTATCTGGCTGAGGGCAAAAAACAGGACAGATTGTGGAAGCAGGTAGGTGAGATTCTGGTCGCCCTGAAAGTGCCTCAGGCACAGGCTGATCATGTTGTGGCTCAGAAAAATCCGGCGATACTGCCAGGAATCGCTCAGGAACTTGGCCGGAAACTGGGAAAGTAAATCGTCGACAGTCTGCCTGGAAAATGCAAGAGGGCGAGAAAATCTCGCCCTCTTTTAGTTCTATATAATGATCAAACAATGATTCAGGCAACAGCGGCCTTGAGGGCGGCCAGAGCGGCATCATAATCTGGTTCGCTGGCGATTTCAGCCACGTATTGCACGTAAACGACTTTGTCGCTGGCATCTACGATAAAAATCGCACGGGTCAGGAACGGTACAGGGATACCTTTCACCAGTACGCCGAAACCTTTGCCGAAGCTTTGGTCGTGAAGGTCGCTAAGATTTTTGATGTTCTCAACCTTGGCATCGCCACACCATCTGGCCTGGGCGAAAGGGAGGTCGGTTGAGACGGTATAGGCTTGAACAGATTCACCGAAGGCAGCCAGTTCTGTGGCAAACCGGCGGGTCTGAATATTGCAGACAGGTGTGTCTAAAGATGGGACAACATTGAACATGCGCACCTTGCCGGTGGTGTCTGCAAGTTTAATGATCGAAAGGCCAGCCCCAACCGTGGTGAAGTCAGGCGCTTGATCGCCCACCTTGATCTCAGGGCCGATCAAGTCCATGGGGTTGCCTTTAAGTGTGACTGCGGCGGTTCGTTCAACGGACATTTTTGAGCTCTCCTCTGACGGTCTGCTGGCCATTGACTGGGGGTGTATCGGTTCCCGAGAATTTCGATACTTCAAATGCCGAATCATGATCTGGCCGGGACATTTTTCGTCAAGTCTTTGATATGATAGTGTAAAGTGCCCAACGATCAACAGGATCGTCTCCCATTTCGCAAGCCAATCACTTGAATTCAGACTTTTTGCATGACCAAACGACTCAACCCTTACGAATTTGACGTGATTGTGGTCGGTGGAGGCCACGCTGGAGTCGAAGCCGCCATGGCATCGGCCCGGCTCGGTTGTCGAACAGCACTGCTCTCGATGAATGTCGACTCCATCGGCCAGATGAGCTGTAACCCTGCCATAGGTGGTGTCGCCAAAGGCCAGATGGTTCGCGAAATCGACGCCCTGGGTGGAGTGATGGGCGAAATCACTGACTCCACCGGTATCCAGTTTCGGCTCCTCAATCGCACCAAAGGCCCGGCCATGCACAGCCCGCGCGCCCAATGCGATAAAAAAGCCTATCAATATATGGCTAAAAGGCTTGTGGAAAGTCAGCCAAACCTGACTGTTCGCCAGGAACTGACGGATGAGATCGTGGTCGAAGCGGGCCGAGTGGTCGGAGTCCTCGTAAAGGGCGGCTTTAGATATCGCTCGAAAGCCGTCGTCCTGACCACCGGTACATTTCTCCAAGCCCTTATGCATACTGGGGAAACAAAAACTCAAGGGGGCAGGGCGGGCGATATCTCGGCGGAAGGACTTTCAGGAAGCCTCCGCCGATTGGGTGTGGAACTGCGACGATTCAAGACCGGTACACCCCCACGACTCAACGGCCGTACCATCGACTTCAGCCGCCTTGAACCACAGCCCGGCGACGACCATCCAGCCCCGTTCTCGTATCTGAACGACCGGATCAATCAGCCGCAAGTCGATTGCCACATTACTTATACGAACGAAGAGGTGCATTCCATCATCAGGGCCAACCTGCATCGCGCACCGATGTATTCTGGCCAGATTGAAGGCATCGGCCCGCGTTATTGTCCGTCCATCGAAGATAAAGTGGTTCGGTTCGGCGATCGCGACCGCCATCAGATTTTTCTCGAGCCAGAAGGCCGGAACACGCTCGAATATTACTGCAACGGGATCTCGACAAGCCTGCCACGTGATGTTCAGGAAGAAGTGATTGCACGCGTGGAAGGTCTTGAGAATGCAGAGATTATGCGATTTGGCTATGCCGTGGAATACGACTTCGCCCCGCCCACTCAGCTTGCCTCAACCTTGTGCTTGAAGGATGTCCCAGGACTCTATCTGGCCGGCCAGATCAACGGCACCACAGGTTATGAAGAGGCTGGTGCACAAGGACTTGTGGCCGGCGCCAATGCTGGTCTGGCCGTATTGGGCCGCGAACCACTGCTGATTGATCGCTCATCAGCCTATATCGGTGTCATGATTGACGATCTCGTGACCAAGGGCGTGGAAGAGCCTTATCGGATGTTGACAAGCCGTGCGGAGTTCCGGCTATTACTGCGTCATGACAATGCCGATTTTCGGCTCACCCCGCTGGGCCGTAGTTGTGGCCTTGTAGACGATCATCGCTGGAAGCATTTTGAGGAGCGGGCCGGACAGTCTGAGGCCCTTCAGGGCAAGCT